>JBEEGR010000075.1:0-17541 GCA_041166985.1 Verrucomicrobiota bacterium
TTGAAAAGCTGCTGCGCAACACGGGCATTTTCAAAGTGGAGGGTTTCTGTGGGCATGAATTTGTGTCAGGTGCGGGGTGTCACGTGTCAGGTGGCAAGCGCAGTTCGGAGTTTGGCAGCGAGTTCGGTGAGCGCCTGCGGCACGACGGTGGTGCTGCCGAGGACGGGCATAAAGTTCGTGTCGCCGTGCCAGCGCGGGACGATGTGAATATGCAAATGTTCGTGAATGCCCGCACCCGCGCATTTACCGAGGTTAATGCCGATGTTGAAGCCATTCGGATTCATCACATGGGTCAAAGCATTTTGGCATCGCCGCGTGAGCTTCATCAGGTCGGCGAGTTCTTCTTCGGTGAGGTCGTTCAGCGTATCGGTTTGCTTGTAGGGAACGATCATCAGATGGCCGCCGGTGTAAGGATATTTATTAAGCAACGCAAAACAGGTGCGGTCGCGGACGACGACATAGTTGGCTTCGTCATCGGAAGATTGGGCAATGCGCGTGAACACGCTTTCGTCGAGCGCGGGTTTGGGCGACAGGATATATTCGATACGCCACGGGGCGTGCAGCGGTTCCATGCGCACAAATTAGTAACAGAGCAGGGGAAAGTCAAAAAGCGTGTCAGATGAATGTTCCACTGCGAAGTGCCAGGTCTCAGGCCGAAACGGGAGCGGGCCTTTTGGCAGCCTCCAGACGGCTGCGAAGGACGTGGCCGAGCGCTTTCACGGTGAGTTCGATGAATAAAAAAGGCTTGGCGATGAAATCGTTTCCGCCGCTCATCATGGAATTGGCACGGCTATCGAGCGTGGTCAGGCTGGTGACAAAAACGATGGGAGTTTTTTTGTAAGCCGGCAACGTGCGGATTTTGCTGCACAGTTCAAAGCCGTTCATGTTGGGCATGTCCACATCCAGAAAAATAAGATCAAACCGTCCCTGCGAAATCAGTTTGAATGCCTGGACGGGGTCTTCGATAGGAACAGATTTCAGGTTTGCCTTGTCCAGCGCGTATACAACTGCCCGGCGGGAAATGGCTTCATCGTCCACGACGAGAACATTTGCGGCGGGCAATTCTTTTTCCGGTGTGTTCGCCCGCTCAAACAGAATGGCCAGCAGATCAACGGCCGATGCGACGGTGCGCAACGTTGATGCGTTGATGTTCACGGGTTTTTCGTAAAGTTCTTTGAGCAATGCTTCCAGGGCGTCGCTCATTTGCGCGATCTCCAAAACTCCGCTCATCCCGGCGTTCGCGGCCAGAGCGTGAACGCGCCGGGACATCTCCTGGAGATGCCTGAGTCGCGTTGCTTCATCTCCTGCCTTGATCACGCTCTGTAGCGAAGAACGCAATCCCGTGAGGGCCAGCGACAAACCTTCGATAAAAGTTTGGCGCAGTCCGGCCTGGAATTCGGCGTCGGCCTGGGCGACTGCCTGTGGTTCCTGTAAATCGGTCTGGGGCGCGGCACCGGTCTTCAGTGCGGTGGCGGGGCTGGGAGGATTCAATGCCTGGCGCACCACTTCAATAATTTGCTTGGGCGTGCAATTCGCTTTGGAAAGACATTTGGTGGCTCCGGCTTTCCAGGCGTCCTGCACCATGTTGCTCAGATACGTGTTGGAAAAAACGATCACAGGCGTTTGTTGGAAGCCGGCTTCGGCGCGGATCTGCTTCATCAATTCAAGGCCGGAGACCTTGGGCAGCATGAGATCCAGCAGCACCACGTCGGGACGAAAGGTCTTCAACATTTCCAATCCCACGACGCCATCGGCCGCGATTTCGGCAGTGAATCCTTCCACGGCAAATTTATTGCGGTAGATATTGGCTACAATCTGGTCGTCTTCAATAATCAGAATTTTACTCATGTCAGGTTTGCGGTGCGAGGTCGGAGAGTTTGGCCATGTAAGCTTCAAGGAAAGAGCGGATGGATTCAAATTCCTGCCGGGCCTGTTGGAAAAGTTCGCCTGTGCCGACCAGTTTTTGTTCGTAACCGTGCCGTTCCATTTCACGGAGGAGCGGAGAAATGCGTTTCATGCCGCAGGTGGCACTGGCGCCCGCGCAACTGTGCGCCAGGCGTCGCACGTCGGTGGCATTTCCCGTTTGGATGGCGACGCCGAGCTGTTCCAGTTGTTCGCTGGTTTGTTGGAGATAAAGTGTGGCCAGTTCGCGCAGACTTTCTGAATTGCCATCGGTAAACTCCAACAAACGATCCATGTCCACGGGATCTTCCGTGGTTTTTGGCCCCGCAGATCCCACGGATTTGTTGCTTTCCGGTTCAGCGAAGTCCTGGGAGGGAGTTTGGACTGCTGAAGCCGCGACGGCCCATCGCTCCACGATTCCACGAATGTCTTCCGGTCGCACGGGCTTGGCCAGATAATCGTCCATGCCCGCGCTGATGCATTTATCGCGATCACCCGGCATGGCATTGGCAGTCATCGCGATGATGATAAGGGGCGTTTTATAATTTGGGTATTGGGATTTGTCCCGTTGCCGCTCGCGAATAATACGTGTCGCTTCCAGACCATCCATTTCGGGCATTTGCACGTCCATGAAAATCATATCGTAGGATTGCCGATCCAGCGCGGCGAGGGCCTCGATTCCATTTCCGGCGAGGTCAGGCTTATAACCCATCTGTTGCAGAAGACGCACCGCGACTTTTTGATTGATTACATTGTCGTCAACCAGCAACAGGCGCAAAGGCAGCCGCTCGGAGAGTTTTGGGTCGAGCTTTACCACCAGGGGCGGCTTGGGCATGGCCGGCTTGCAACCGGAAACAGCTCGAACCAAGACATCCTGAAGCTGCGCGGGCTTGAGCGGTTTAGTAATACAACCGGCCAAAGCTGCTTGCGTGAATTCCAGCGACTCGGTGTGCATGCCGACCGGGGCTAGCAAAACAAGAGGCAGCATTATGGCGCCGGAGAGTTTGCGGATTTCATGCGCGAGCGTCAGTCCGTCCATCTCCGGCATCTGCATGTCAATCAAGGCGAGGTCGAAGTTTTCACCGGCTCTCAACCATTGCAATGCCTGGGCGGCAGTCTGGGTCGTGCGGGTGGTCATGCCCCATTTGCGGGTTTCATCCGCCAAAGTCCGGCACGTGGTCGCGTTGTCATCCACGATCAACAGGCGCAAACCGGTGAGTTGCAAATGTTCCGGGGCTGGAACCGGCGGGCTGTCGGCTTCCTGGGCAATGAACGTGAAATGGAACGTGGAACCTTTTTGCGGCACACTTTCAACCCACATTTTTCCACCCATCAGTTCGACCAACCGTTTGCTGATGGCCAGTCCCAAACCCGTGCCGCCGTATTTTCGGGCGGTTGAAGTCTCCGCCTGACTGAACGATTTAAACAAACGCGCCATCCGGTCCACTGGAATACCGATGCCGGTATCGCGTACTGAAATATGCAGCACCCATGGTTCGGGCACCGGAGTGATCTGGGTGCCCGCCGAAAGAGTTTTTATCTGCACCACCACTTCGCCGGCGGCGGTGAATTTGACGCCGTTGCTCAACAGGTTCACGAGCACCTGGCGCAGGCGTGTCACGTCACCCAGAAGCCGCGGCGGAATACCCGGTTCCATTTGATACAACAACTCGACTTTTTTCTCCACCGCTTTGGCCGCAAGAAGATCCAGCGCGTCCTCGACGCAGGCACGCAAATCGAAGGGGGTTCTCTCCAGGTCGAGTTTGCCGGATTCAATTTTCGAAAAATCCAAAATGTCGTTCGTGATCGTCAGCAACGAATCGCTGCTGGAATAAATCGTCTCCACGTAACCGCGCTGGTCGGGCGTGAGCGCCGTTTCGAGCAGCAAACCCGCCATCGCAATCACGCCGTTCATTGGCGTGCGGATTTCGTGGCTCATGTTGGCCAGGAATTCCGCCTTGGCGCGTCCCGCGGCTTCCGCGTTCAGCCGTGCCGCCAGCAATTCCCGATTGGTGCGCGTCAATTCATTCTGTAGATGTTTGGCGCGCAGTGCGCAGCAGACGCGGGCGCGCAATTCGGCGGCTTCAAACGGTTTGGTAACGTAATCAATCGCGCCGAGTTCAAAACCACGGAGCTTGTCATTCGTGCCATTCCACGCAGTGAGCACGATGACGGGGATAGACTGAGTTTCCGGAGAATCTTTTAACTGGCGCAGCAATTCAAAGCCGTTGGTGTCGGGCAAGCCGAGATCCAGGAGAATTAAATCCACCGACTCGCGTGCGAAGGCGAGCGCGTCCGCGTACGTGGCCGCACTTCGAAGCGTGATATTATCGTCTGCCAGCAGCGCGGAAAGCACTTCGGGCATCTTCAAATCGTCTTCGATCAAAAGCACGCGTGACGCAGGTAATGTCATAGCAACTGATTTATTTTTTCACTCACTGCAAAACGGCTTAGACCGAGCAGATTCAACACCAAACGACGATTAAAACCAATTCAATTTCTTGCAGTCGATTCTAAGATAACCGTCTTTTTAGAGAATCAAGGCCCTTTTGACCGTCCTCGGCACTACCTAAATCTGGCCTGAAACAAGACAAGGCGCAAAACAATTCAAGACACGCGCGGGAAATTAATGGCGGCAGTGGGAAGAACAAAATTTCAACGGCAAAAACTTATTTCGAATTCAAGACAAAACGACCTATGTTTCATCGTCACAAAGAAACGGTTGCGCACCACGCCTTAACGCGCGTAAATTCCAAATCATGTTGCAAACGGCGCTCAAGCCCGGGGCAGTGGGTGATTCCACCTTTCGTGAAACGTATTTGAAAGCGTACCGCTTCATGCTGCTCGCTCGTATCCTCGATGATAAATTCGCCAGCCTTTATCGCGCGGGAAAAATTCATGGCGGCGTTTTTCTGGGCCGCGGGCAGGAGGCATTGAGCGTGGCCATCGGCCTTGCGTTGCAGAAGGGCGATATTTTTGCGCCGCTGATTCGCGACCTGGCGGGTCGGCTGGCTTTCGGCGAACCGGTGATTGACGCGGTCAGAACGTATCTCGGCTCGCCGCTCGGTCCGATGCGCGCGCGCGATGGCAATGTTCATCGCGGCCAGCCGAAAGAGGGAATTTTTCCGATGATCAGCCATCTCGGCGCGATGATTTCCGTCGTGAACGGCGCTTTACTCGCGCGCCGGTTCAGCGGCGTCAAAGATACTGTCGGCGCGGCTTCGCTGGGTGATGGAGCGACTTCCACGGGCGCGTTTCATGAAGGTTTGAACCAGGCGGCGGTGGAGAAATTGCCTTTGTTGTTAATTATCGCCAACAATCAATACGCTTACTCGACGCCGACGACCCGGCAGTTTGCCTGTCATTCGCTGGTGGATCGCGCGGTCGGCTATGGGGTGGAAGGTTATTCCATTGATGGGACCGATCTGGAAGCGTGCGTCAAATCTCTTCAGCAGGCCGCCAGCAAAGCGCGCTCGGGCAAAGGCCCGCAATTGATCGTCGCCAATCTGCTCCGGCTCTGCGGACACGGCGAACATGACCCGGCGGAATATGTGGATGCGAAATTAAAATGTCTGCCGGGCGGACGCGATTGCCTGAAAGCCGCGGAAGAGGAAATGCAATGCCGCAACTGGGGCCATCCGGAAATGATTTCGCTCTGGCGCTCCGAAGCCGTTCACAAAGTTGAGGAAGCCGTCGCCACCGTCCAACGCGAGCCGGGACCTGATCCTTACAAGGAAGACTGGTCGGCCATTTCAACCAAACATTTAAGCGAAGGAAATGGTTAAGCCTTTCCTTCCTTGAAAAAATGAGCATCACCTACCTTGAAGCAATACGCGAAGCGCAGGCAAAAGCGCTGGCCGATGATCCGCGCGTTTTTATTTACGGACAGGACATCGGCGCGTTCGGCGGCGCGTTCAAGGCGACGAAAAATCTCGCTCATGAATTCCCCGGGCGCGTGTTGGACTCGCCCATCAGCGAAGATGCTATGGTCGGTCTCGGCGTCGGCGCCGCTATCGAAGGGCGTCGGCCGATTATCGAAATGCAGTTCGCAGATTTTTCGACCGTCGGCTTTAACCAGATTGTTAATCAGGCCGCGACGCTTTTCTGGCGAACCAACGTGCCGTGTCCGATAACTGTTCGTCTGCCCTGCGGCGGAACCATGGGCGGCGGGCCGTTTCACAGCCAGACAATGGAGTCCATTTACGCGCATTATCCCGGATTGATTGTGATGACTCCGGCGACAGTGGAAGACGCATACAGCATGTTGCTCGAAGCGGTGGCATTGGATGATCCGGTCGTTTTCTGTGAGCATAAATTGCTTTATTACCATTTGAAGGCCGACAAATTGCCGACAGAAGCATTGCCCACCGGCAAAGCGCGCATCGCCCGTGAAGGACGCGACCTGACCATCGTCGCCTACAGCGCAATGGTTCATGAGGCGCTGGCGGCAGCGGAAGAACTCGCGGCCGAAGGAGTGCAAATCGAAGTCGTGGATTTGCGCACCGTGAAGCCGTTGGATACTGACACAGTGATGGCATCGGTCGCGCGCACGGGACGCTTGTTATGCGTCGGCGAATCCTGGCCGTGGGGCGGAGTGAATGCGGAAGTGATTGCGCGGGTTGCAAGCGAAGGATTCGGTTTGCTCGATGCGCCGCCACGACGGCTGAATGCGAAAGACACGCCGGTGCCGTATCATCCGAATTTGTGGGCGGCGCATCGTCCGACCGCGCGGAGCATTGCCACTGAAGCGAGAAAAATTTTAAGATCCTAATGAAAATTCCAAGCGACAACATCCAAGCTCCAGAGAAGCTTCAACCTCCAAACTCGACATCCCTTTTGGAATTTGAAATTTGGTGTTTCTCTGGAGCTTGGAATTTGGAGCTTGGAGCTTAATCCTATGCCTCAGATTCCTCTAATCATGCCGCAGTTGGGCGAGTCCATCGCGGAAGCCACGATCGTCAACTTCCTGGTAAATCCCGGCGAGCAAGTGGAAGCAGATCAGGACGTCATCGAAGTGGAAACAAACAAGGCGACGATGAACGTCGCGTCGCCATGTCGCGGTCGCGTGGAAAAGTTTTCCGCAAAACTCAACGAAAGTTATCCCGTCGGAGCTGTACTCGGACAACTCGAAGCCACGCCGGAAGATATCAAGCGCGCCGGCCTGGATGTTTCTGCTGCGGAAACGGTCGGCAAAGAAACCGATCAACCCCAGACACGGACCGAAAAAAATTCTGAACCAGTGCGAAAAAGCGTCCAGCCGACGGTGCGTGGCTTGCCGGTTCCCGCCAATGTCGCGGGCGCGAGTTACATGTCGCCGCGCATGAAAGCGCGGATTCATGAACTGGGTCTGCACGCCGCAGATCTGGCGGGCATTGCCGGCAGCGGCGCGGCGGGGCGTGTGACGATTCAGGATTTTGAAAAGTTCATCGAGAATCTTGAAAAACATAAATTGACCCAGGCATCCAGTATGCGCGTGGCGGTGGCCGACGCCATGCGGCGAAGCTGGACGCGACCGTTGGCAACGGTGGCGTTGCCGGTGAATTTTGACGCGATGCTCGCGCATCGGAAAAGTTCCAACCCGAAACCCGGCCCGGCGCTCTATGGAATGCGGGCACTGGGAATTGCCCTGGCGGAAAACAGCGCGCCGGCGGGCCGGCTCATTGGAAATAAAATTGTGCATCCGCCCGCGATTGACATCGGTTTTGCCGTGGAGGCGGAGGACGGCGTGCTGGTGCCGGTATTGCGCGCGGTGGAAAAAAAATCTCTCAAGGAACTGGTCGAGCGTTATAACGAACTGGTTGAACTGGCGCGGCAACGAAAACTTCCGACCGATGCGACCGGTGGCTCGATTGCGACCGTCACAAATTTCGGCACGTTCGGACTGACCTGGGCGACGCCGATTCCGTTGCCGGAACAAACGATGGTGCTCGGCATGGGCGCGGCGCGGCGCGTGCCGAGTTGGGACGCGGCAAAAGGCCAGTTCGTGCCGGTCATGGAAGCGAACATTACGTTGAGCTTTGATCATCGTGTGCTGGACGGCGGCGCGGCGGGACGTTTGCTGGCGCGCATCGCAGAATTGTTCGCGCATCCGGAAAAACTCTAAGCGGGGCATCTTTCATTCCAACGACTGCATAACTTCATGAGACTCGGAGCACACATGTCCACTGGCGGGGGAGTTTGGAAAGCGTTGCAGCGCGGACAAAGCATCGGCTGTGAGGTCGTCCAACTCTTTGTTAAAAACAACATGCAGTGGTTTGGAAAACCGTATGCGCCGAACGATCTGGCGCTTTATGCGAACGAACTGGCCGCGCAAAAATTTTCCTGTGTTTTCGGCCACACCGGCTACCTCATCAATCTCGGCGCAGCGCCTTCTGAAAATCGCGACAAGTCCATCAAGTCACTGATTCAGGAAATAAATCTTGCGACGGATCTGGGAATTCCTTTCCTGGTATTGCATCCGGGCGCGCACCTCGGCGCGGGTGAAGAGGCAGGCATCGCTCAGATTGTGGCGGGATTGAATGAGGTTTTTGCGGCGACCAAAACCGCGCCGGTTCGCATCGCGCTGGAAAACACAGCCGGGCAGGGGAGTTGTCTCGGCAATCGGATCGCGCATCTCGCAGCGATTTTTGAGAAAGTCAAAAAGACGGAACGCCTCGGTGTGTGCCTTGATACGGCGCACTTTTTTGCCGCCGGATACGATATTCGTACTCCGAAAGGCTGGGACGCGGCAATTAAGGAAGTGGATTCATTGGTAGGTTTGAAAAATATTTTGGCCTTTCATCTGAATGATTCCAAAACGGATTTGGATTCGCGAGTGGATCGTCACGCGCACATCGGGCAGGGAAAAATCGGCAAAGAAGCCTTTCGCCACATTGTCAATGACGCGCGATTCAAGAATCATCCCGGCTGTCTCGAAACACCAAAATCTACGGATATGCACGAAGATGTGGAGAATTTAAACGTGCTGCGTTCATTAATGAACTGAGAAGTTAGGGCAAACACCCCATTGTTAATTATAACGGAAAATTTAGGTTGCGACGGTTCCTTGTAATGGTGGTTAGTTAGGTTCGGGCGGCTCTGAGTGGGGCCGCCTTTTTATTTTCCTGTCCCAATCCCGAGAACAGGTCTTCGCTTTGCATAAATATTTTTTCCTTAAGCCCCGGTGGGTGTTCGCCCCATAGCCTTAAAACCTCCAGCCATCTACGAATGGGGTTGCCAACAGATTCTCAACCGCCACCCAGGGAGGGGCGGTTTTTTTTATGCCCGGATGCAAAAGCTATTTTGTAACGCGACGGGAGAGGGTGGACAGCATGGCGCAAATGGTCAGGAACAACATCAGAATGGAATAGATTTGAAACGGAAAATCGAACAACGCGTGAATCAAACATCCGGTTATAGCGATCCACGTCAGCACTACAAAACGTCTGCCGCCATGAATGCCGCCGGGCGTGAACCAGCGCGCCAATACCACCATCAGCGCCAGTCCGATAAATAAACTTCCCAGCGCGCCAAAAGTAATTCGCGTTTCCAGCCAATCATTGTGGAGTTGCACCGGCCAGAATTCATCCGCGGCCGAGCGGTAAAATTTAAAAACGGCCGTGAACGTTCCTGGCCCGGTTCCAAAGATGGGATAGTCTTTTGCCAATTGCCGCGCGGTCTCATAAGTCTGCTCACGATTGGTATAGCCTTGTTCGATCTCCGCCATTCTCGGGGCCAGGGCAGCCCAGCCAAAATGAATGCCCAGCCAGCTTGCTCCGAGAAAAAAAATTCCGAGTGCGATGATGGTTAGCGTTGTCGCTCGCGGCGTGAACCTGGGCTGCGAACGCAGAATCAGAGGAGACAATAAAAAGAAAACTGCCGCGCAGATTAACATGCCTCCCGCCACCAGCGCGCCTCCCCGGGTAGTCGAAATGATCGGACACGCGGCCATTAGAATGCCGCAGGCCAAAAGCCAATGATGCCGCCACCGTTTGAAGCCACCACCGCGATGCAACGTCCACCAGAAGCCAAGTGTTACCGGCCACAGCAAATTGAAATATTGCGCGGCGTTGGAGCGGTAGGCGTAAGGGCCGAATTGAGTGGCAGCCTCCTTATGCACTGTCGGCACTACCAGCCAAAGCAATTTGTTGGTGGTAAGGCGTTGGACGATTCCTTCCGCCGCCAATAATCCGCCATTTATACTGAGAACCCACAGCAGCAAACGCAACCTCGCAGGGAAAAAGAACGTGGGTTGTCCGCCTTCGGTTCGATGGCTTTTTGCCGAACGCCGCATTTGTTCTTCCGTCGGCGTCAAACCCATCAGCCAATCGTGTATTGCCCAAAAGAGACAGGCCAGGGCGGAATAATTCCGAAATGCCCGCCATGTGCCTGCCTCATCGTAGCTGTGAGGCAACCACGCGAGGTAATGAAAATATTGAAACGTACCCGTGCTCTGCATCCAGATGGATCGGGCATTCAGAGCGCTTACGAGACAATAGCTGAGAAGGATCGCGGTCAAAAATCCCAGCAGGAGGGTTAGCCACTGAGGAATGTTGGTATTCCATCTTGCCGGTTCAAAGCCGTAAAACCGTCGAATAATCCATTTGCAGGCCAAGAGTCCGCCGAGAACGTATCCCGCGATATTCATGGCCAAAATCGTCGCGGGTTGGGTGGTGCCGAACAGCCAGGGGCTGACTGTCAACACGAGGAGAATCAATGGGCCCGTCCAAGCGTCGGCATTGCGATAAATCCGGATATGAACTATCCGCAAGCGCGATTTATTCGCTTGGGAATCCGTCCGCTCCCGCCATTTAGTTGCGTCCTGATTCATGAATTGACCGGCGTTTGGATAGCAAATCAGGAAAAACAAAACGAGCGTGAATAATTTTTGTTAAAATAATTTGACAGATGCGCACTTCGCTCTACAATCCGGCTCAGAATTGTTGGTTCAAGATTTCAGAAGGGGCAAAATGAATAAACTATCATATCTAAAAAACGGGGCCTTTATTGCAGCCCTATGTCTGGCTTGCCAAGCCGCCCGCGCGGATGTTGTTTATGACAACAGCACGGCCGATCTATCTACCCGATTTAATCCTGGTACGATTGAGGTTGGGGACCAGATTACTCTGGGTGGCATCGATCGCTACGTGACCAATTTCACTTTTGAATATTGGGCGACCAATATCTCGGTGAGTCTCGACGCGCGAATTCGTTTTTATGCCAATGACGGCGGATTGGGCAGTCCCGGTACGGTGTTGTTTGATACTGACTTCTTTAATATCGGCGGATTAGGGGATACGAACCGTGCAACTTTGGTGTTTGATTTGACTGGAACTCCAATTTTAGTCCCGGACACTTTTACGTGGTCAATCCAATTTACAAATATCGTGAGCGGCGGCGGGGCCGGCGTGGATATTTTTTCACCGCCCACAGTTGGCGGCAATTCTTCCCCATATTGGGAGTTCGATGGCGTCAACTGGCTTTCCAAAACCAATGAGACCGTGAGCATGGATTTTGCCGCGCGCGTCTCGGCAGTTCCGGAACCTTCGACCATGGCTTTGCTGGGTTTGGGCGGTTTCGCCCTGTTCGCCGGGTTGCGTCGTCGGAAATAATTCCAGATCTCTAAATCAAAAGCGCGGACATAATGTCCGCGCTTTTTTTTGCGTAGTGTGCGATTACCTTTTTATTTAGATATTAAGGTGTGGTGAAAATTTTCGGTCCCGGAAATCCTCTTTACCTCGCCGCCCTTCTTCCAACATCTGCGCCAATTCACGGGTAAACCGGGTACTTTGGGATCGTTTTGAATTTTCTGCATTAATCCTGCGGGCCAGCCCGATCTTATTTCCTCATTTGAAACTTAACCTGAAAAATTGATTCGTGCCGCTGGTTGCCAGCGTGACAATGTTCGATGTTCCGCTCACCACGACCGTATTAGTCACCGGCAGCCATTCCACTGGGGGCGTTAAACTCCCGGTTTGTTCCAGCGAAAAACCGGGTGTGGAAGTTGGCCATGAAAGCGTGAACTGTCCGCTGAAAGGAGAATTGGTGTCCCAGTTCAGAGCCAGTGTGGGCGCGGCGACCACTGAAACCCCACCGGAAAATTCCGAGGTATTGTTCGCCGGATCGGTTGCTGTGGCGGTGATATATTTGCCCGCAGGAACGGGCGTAGTCAAAGTAGCGGTAAAAGCATTGCTGCACGAGCCATCGGTTGTCACGGTGGTTTCCCCCAGAAAAACTTCACCCTGCCCATAACCCGAAGTTCCGCCAGAAGCAACATTCGCTGAGGAATTCGCAAAAAACTGCAAACGATACGTCGTGTTCGCGGTGCTGTTTAATGTTCCTTTAATCCCCACGCTGGCAGCGTCGCTGGCCGCCAGATTCAGCACGGGAAAATTTTGCAGATTATTCGCGCCGCCATCTCCATCGCAGCCGTCGTTGGCCGTCACATCAAATATTCCCAGATCAATTCCCTGGCAGGCATTCGAGAAAACCATGTTTCCTGAAATCAGATTTCCCGTCCCATTGCGAATTCGCACGCCGCTGCGCTGTGAAGTCTTGGCAAATGCGATGCGGTTGCCCGCTCCCGGAGCGATGCCACCAATCGTATTGCTGTTGCCAATATAAATTTCCACACCGTGTGATCCGTTGCCGAGCGCGCTGATGCCATCAGCTTTAGTGCCGACGAAATTTCCATGGATGAGCGTTCCGGAAACGTTAGTAATATAAATGCCGCTTTGAATAAAACTCAGCCCGTTGGCAGATACCAGATTGCCTGCGCCAGCAACGGTGCCGCCGACAATATTGTTGGAAGCAAAGTCGAAAATCGCAATCCCATTGTCCACGTTACCCAGCCCAATAAGTCCGCTGGCGTCTGTGCCGATGAAATTTCCAAAAATCTGATTCTGCGAAGTGCCGGCGCCTTTTAAAGAAACACCACCGCCCAACTGATTTGCGGAAATAACGTTGCGCTCGCCCGCCGTGAAGCCGCCAATAATATTCGACGTCGAGCCGGAATCAATCGCTAGGCCCGTCAATGAATTGCCCAAAGCGTTCGTCCCAGTGCTGTCCACGCCAATATAATTTCCAGAAACTATGTTTGCCACAGAAAGGGACGTAATGAAAACGCCGCTTCGTCCATTACCGGAAATAATGTTGCGTGCGAAAGCGTCCGCACCGCCGATCCGGTTGCCAAACCCGTTGACGATGGCGACGCCGTTGGTTGCGTTTGGCAACGCACTGCGACCATTCGTATCTGTTCCGATAAAATTTGCAGTTACAACATTGCTGTTTGCGCCAGCGTTGATGAGCAGGATTCCGCGATTGAGGTTGGCGGAAATCACATTGCTCACGACAAAATTTCCCGCCGCGCCCGCAATCGTGACGCCATTGCCTTTGTTGCCCGCCGTCGCGCCGATTGTATTCACGCCAATGTAATTTCCCGAAAGTGTATTGTTGCCGTTGGTCTCAATCAGAATGCCGTCGCCTTTAAAACCAAAAATCGCCAGTCCTGTGACCGTTGAATTTCCGCAAATGATGTGCAGGCCGGGTGCGCCGCCATTTGCATTGCTGCCGTTGAGGCCCACGATGGGGTGATTCGAGTATCCGGTCTGGGTGGTAGCGTCGATAATTACCGGGTCGGTGATAGTCGGCAGCAAAGAACCGGGTGTAATTGTCGGAGTGCCGGAAATGGCAAAAGAAATCGTATCTGTGCCGGCATTCGCATTCGCATCCAGAATGGCTTGATTGAAAGTGCCCGCGCCGGAGTTGCCGTTGGCGTCCACTACATAGGTGGCCGCGAAGGTTGTGAAAGATTGAATTAAAAAACAAAAACACGCCGCTCTGGAAACAAAGCGTAACCAACCGCGCCACCTTTGGAGATTCTCAACCATATCACTCGTGCAGCGTGGAGAGTAATGGACTTCAAAAATAATCCAATACAAATCCCTCGCTTTTCGACAACTCTTCCCTGCAGGTTCTCAGCGCTTTTCGCACGTCTGCTATGTCTGTAGTCCATGGTTCCTTCTCCGTAGTCGTTGCGACAGTTGTGGGGAAGTGGCGCGTTTCTTTCATTTTTTCCAATATGCTTGTTGACGAAAGAAGCGGGATTTGATATTTGCCATGTGCATTGAGAAAGGTTGGCCCATGAAATTACATTTAAAATCAAAAATCGGTCTTTTGTCCTGCTGTTTGGCTCTGGCGGTTTCGCCAGCGTTGGCAGTTGATTCTGTGAACTCCAAAGCTATCGCTCAGACTTTATCGTCTGTGCCGGCACTGGAACTCGCGCCCACCGCCGCGAAACTGGTGAAGGAAGCTCCGGCTTCGCAAACCGATTCGATGGCCAGAGAAGTCGTCGTTCGCGCGATTAAATTAAACTCCATGTCCGCCATCGCCGTGGTCGGTGCGATTGCCAAGGAAACTCCCGCCGTGGCTCCCGCCGCCGCCGCGACCGCTGCCGCGCTCAAACCGAAACAGGCCGTGAATATCGCCATTGCGGCCGCCACCTCGGCGCCCGCTCAAGCCGCGAAAATCGTCCAGGCCGTTTGTGAAGCTGCGCCTAAACAATATCAACAGATCGCACTGGCCGTGGCCAATATCGTGCCCAGCGCATCCAAGGAAATTCTTCAGGCTGTTGCCATGGCCATGCTGAACCTAAGAGAAAAACTTGAAAAATTGTCGGCTTCTTACGGGGACAATATTTCTGTTCCGACGCTCGCTTTGATTTTTGAGCAGGCGGAAGGCAAAACTGTTGCCCAAGCGGCGGGGCCGAAAAAAGCTGTTATTACGCCGACACCGGGACCGGCCTTCGTGCCTTACGGTGGCACCGTTCAGGAAATTACGCCGGCCCATAATTACTCGGCACCGTAATGCTGTTTGAAATTTAACTGAAGGCGTTTGGAAAATTTCCAAACGCCTTTTTAGTTTTTGCGCGGTGCTTTGCTGGCGGACTTCCTCCCATTCGTCGCCTTAAACAAGATGCCGCGACTGGCGTTTGGGAAGCGATCGTTCACTTCGCTGCGCGGAAATCATCGGACTTTCGACGGCCAGATAAGGGCATAGGAATGTCGGTTTATCATGACGTCCGCCGCGTTTGTAATCGCGCCAGAGAGCTTCCGCGACTCGACTCGCATCTTGTTTGCATTCACCCGTCAGAAATTGGAAAAGCAATTCCATCAATCGCACCAATGCAATGCTGTCAGTGCGTCCGACCTGCGCATGGAGCCATTCACTCCAGCGCATGAATGAGTGAAATGGAGAGTTGGCGCCATTCCAGATCAGGGGCGTGGTTTCGATAAAATTCCCGCTGTTGCCCACCAGATCCCAATACCGCGCAAACCGGCGCAGCGTCTG
This sequence comes from Verrucomicrobiota bacterium, assembly GCA_041166985.1. Taxonomy (GTDB): domain Bacteria; phylum Verrucomicrobiota; class Verrucomicrobiia; order Limisphaerales; family DASXHY01; genus DASXHY01. The sequence continues at coordinate 15,229 of JBEEGR010000075.1, forward strand.
CATCGTGGCAAAATCGAGCAGTTTGTTTTGAAGGATTTCGTATGGCGGATGCGAGTTATAGGTCATTTGCCACTCAACATCGTGACGCACGATTGGCGTCCCGCGCAGTCGTTTGAGAATACCAACCTGAATTTCCTGTGGCGCCAGCGCAACCAGCCGGTCAAAACCACCCGCAAAACTTTCAAATGTCTCGCCGGGCAGGCCGACAATCAGATCCGCATGAATGTGAACGCCGGTTCGCTCGCGCAGGAAATGAAAATTATCCTCCAGCCGTTCGTAATTCTGCCGGCGTTTGATGAGTTCGCCGACCCCCTCATTGAACGTCTGGATGCCTACTTCAAACTGCAATGCGCCCGGCGGAAATTTGGCGATGATCTCGCGCAGCGTCTCGGGCAATCGGTCGGGAACCATTTCAAAATGAAAAAAATGGCCGGATTGATAACGCGCGAGGAAAAATTCCAGGATGGCTTTGCTGGTGTTGACGTTCAGGTTGAACGTCCGATCCACAAATTTAAATTGCTTCACCCCGCGATCGAGCAGGCGTTGCAGTTGCTCTAGAAAAGCGGGGAGGGGGACCTGGCGCACCGGAATGTCGAGCGATGACAAGCAAAACTCGCAGGTGAACGGACAGCCGCGCGACGCCTCGACATAGATAATGCGATGCGCCACGTCATCCTTGCTGTAAAGATCGTAAGGCAAAACGATTTGGGAAAATTCCGGCAGCGGCGCGTGAATGATTTTAGGCAACTGCTGGAGTCCAAGCTTTAGCTTGTCCCGGGAACACGCTGAAGCGTGGACTCCAACAGGGCATTCCAGCAGCGACCGGCAAACCTCGGCAAACTTCAAATCGGCTTCGCCACAAATCACGTAATCGGCAAGTTGAACAATTGGCTGGCTCTCGACCTCGTAACTGACTTCCGGCCCGCCGATGACAATGATGACTTCCGGGCGGATGTGTTTGAGGGCGGCAATAACTTCAGTTGTCGCTGCGACATTCCAGATGTAAATGCCGAAGCCAATTATTTTCGGATTTCGCGCGAGTAATACTTCCGCGATGTCCATTGGCCGCTGTTTGATGTCGAACTCGACGATGCACGCGCTTGGGCGAAGCTCGTCGAGGTTTGCGAGCAAGTAGCGCAGGCCAAACGCGGCGTGAATGTATTTCGCATTGAGTGTGGTGAGGACAATGTCCGGCATCGGAGCTAAATTACCTGCCGACGCGGGCGGACGCAATGCAGGGATAAAACTGGAGGGGCGCAAAATTTGAAACCGTGCGTCCGTTTAGGTTAATTCATGCGCGATTGTCGCAGCTTTGTCTTCGAGAATGACCGCGCCAAATTAATCGACTTTGGACGCAATACATTCGAGATGCCGGCCGCGCCAGAGGGGCGATTCACAAACGTGCGATTTTACTTCGAACTTGCTGAATTTTGTTTGGCAGAGAAGGTCTTCAAGGCCGCGCGTGGTAAAACCAAAAAACGGATGTTTGGCGGCGCGTTCATCGAGTGACTGCTGCATGGTCCGCGGCAGCAGCGGGTAAATGAGTTCCCGCGCATTTTTCTTGGCGCGATAAGAAAACGGCAGACCCGCGACATCGGGTGTATTAAAAAGCAGTTTGCCACCCGGTTTCAGCCAGTCGAAAAATTTATTGCAGAGTTCGACGGTCACGGGACAACCGTTCCCAAACATCCCGAGCGAATAAATCAGATCAAACGAATTCGGAGGAAACGACGTGAGATAAACGTTCATGCGCCGAAGCGTGATTTTTTTGGTGGTGATTTTCTCCTGTCGCACCGGGTTTTCCGCCAGCTTCAGCATCTCGTCGGAAATGTCCACGCCGGTCAATTCAGCGGTGTTGACCAGAGAATGAAAATGCCGACCGGTGCCGCAGCCGACTTCCAGCGCGCTGATCGGAAAAGCGAAAGAGGAACAAAGCCGTTGTAGTGTAGTTCCAAGTCGCTGGTGATTCGGAGTGGTGACTTCGATTTCGTCGTCTTGCCGATAGCGGGTCGAAACCTCGCGATAGCCAGCTTTAATCGTTTCTTCGACGGCGTGATAGTCCATGTTCGTCCAGCAACATTAACTTTTTGCGGGCGAACGGTAATGGGTATTGTTCCCCAAAAATCGAAAAACAGATGACCCGCCCTCCTCGGGACACAGGCGCACCATGTTAAAAAGGATAGCAGAAATCGGGGCGGCTGGACTACTCAACGCGGCTGCGGCGCCGGAGCCGTGAGATCATGATGGAACCCACGTTGGACTTGAGAATTTGTTGTGCATTGGCCAACGCGTCATCAAGCCGTGCGGCCTCTT
>JBEEGR010000076.1:0-3696 GCA_041166985.1 Verrucomicrobiota bacterium
GTAATATGTCAAACCAACTCAACCGAAAGAAGTCAGGCGATCAAAATTCTCGCCGACGCTTGCACTATGACAAATAGAACTCCCTACCAAATAAAACTCAATAAGATGCGTGACGAATTTATCATTAACGCTGCGAGTAGACCGTTCGATGATAACAATTCACTCGCAAAGCTGTGGTTTTCGACTGCAGATGTGCTGATAAACCAGCTTAAGACAGATCAAAGAGAAGAAGCGGGCGTTGTCTTAAGGCAGCTTTATGTGAAACCTTGGCCGTCAGATTATGACGTTTGGATCAAAAGGTGGCCTGAATTCAAAAGTAACTTAATAGAAGGAATGGCTAGGAATAAACCCAAATGATTAATCTGGGCTTGAGCTGGCCCGACTCAACGATCTGGTCCATATAGTGTGATTGTCATCGGGTCTGAGTTTACGTTTTTCATTGTTTCTCTTTCATTCCATCGTAAGTAGCGCGAGCTCACTTAGAAATCGCACCGGATAGAACGAATGGAAGCGGTTTCGGGGGGATAAGGGGTCTGTCCTGATATTTACAGGCCAACAGGGATTTGATAGGAGTTTGCCATGCCGAGGCAGTCGAGGGTTTGCATTCTAATTTCTTCCCGCAGGGCGATATGATGCCAATGCCGGATGGACGCCTTGGTTCCGCGTTCGCGATTGACATCCTCAATCGGGAATGGCTGAGTTCTCGTCGTCAGTTGGCACTGGCTCGATATTCAATACTATGTCAAACACAAGCGAGTATGCAGTCGGTTGGTTTACCCTCTCGCTCATCAACGCGGGATTAGCGGATGCCAAAGGCATGAGTCGGTTAGGCTGGTGGATTGGCTCTTTGTTTTTCGGGCCGCTCTGCACTTTACTTATCGTGGTCAGCGAACGTCCGACGCCCAGGCAATAATCTGCAGGTCTGATCCCGATTCGCTCGCGAACCGAAACCCATTCATCGCGCTCACATTCCACTGGTTCGCCTGCAAGGAGATTTTCACCGCACCCGTTTCGCGGGTATAGAGAACCGCCGCGCCGCGTCGCCGCAAGCGTTCGCGCAAAGCCGTGCCGGCGCGTTTGGTCGCGGGAAATTCCGAATCAGTCACGATGATTAACTTCGGTTGAATCAAATCCAGAAGTTCATCGCGGATCGGTTCGCCTTGCTGTGGCAAGCCGGTCACGACGATGTCCGCACGCAAATCATTCGTTCTTTCGATCAAAGCGTTTTGCCCGGGCGCACCCAGGTCCGATAACAACAAAATCCGGGCACCATGAAATTCGCCGCGCAGCACGAGCGAGTTATCATCGGCTTGCGGAAAATGATCGTCGGCCTGCGGATGCAATACGAACCAATCGCCAAGCCGGTCGCCGCGTTTGAGGACACGCCAGCGGTCGGGAGATTTTTTCAACGACTCGACCACGCGCCGGTAAGTCGGCGAACGAAATCGCACGCCGCTGGTCGCGATTTGCCCGATGGGCAGCACGGTTTGCAGCGTCTCGGTGCCGCCGATGCGCAGCAGATCCCCATGCGTGAGCGCCAACGCGGGCAACTGATTCACCCCTTGTCCGCGCAGAAAAGGTTTCGTGACGCGTTCGACGGAATTGGTGTTGCCGCAATCAATCAGCAAATCATTTTTGCTTCCAGGTGCGTCAAAATAAACCGCGCTGCCGCCGTTCAACGGGAGAATGGTCAGCCGCGTCGCAGAGTATTCGTGCTGCCATTGCACACCCCAGAGGGCGCACAAAAAAATCAGCCCGGCGATTTTCCACGCGCGCCAGGGTGAAGTGAAAAACCAGCCGGTTAACAGCGTCAGCAGAATTAAATAAAACAAAACAATCGTGAACCAGTGTGGTTCCGGCACGTAAAAATAAGCACCCGGCCATTGCGCGAACCAAACGCTGGTGACGCGGATGCATTCCATCAGGAACCAGCCGGCGTGATTAAAAATTTCTGCCGCAGCGGGAAACCAGCCCGCGAGCATCAGGCTGATTAAATTGCTGGCCAGCGTCATCATGCAGAGCGGAATGGCGACGAGATTGGCGGGCGCGCTGACGGGGGTGACGATGTGAAAATAGTAAGCGGCCAGCGGAAGCGAGCCAATCCACGCGGCAAACGAGGTCAGCAGCAAATCGAGCGTGAAGCGCAACGGGACATCGAGCATTTTTCGCCAGCGCGGGCGCAATTCATCGGGCAGCAGCGGATCGGTTTTCAGCAAACGCTGCGTGAGTTTGTCGAACGACGGCAGGATAAGCAGAATGCAAAGCACGACAAAAAAAGAGAGTTGAAACCCCGCTTGAAAAAGTTGTTGCGGTTCCCAGATCAAAATCACGAGCGCGGCGGCATAAAGGGAATTGAATAAATCGCTCGGCCGTTTCAGCGCCCAGCCCACAATGACAATGGTGAGCATCACGGCGGCGCGAATCGCTGACGCCGGCCAGTCCGTGAGCGCGACGTAAAACCAGATCAGCGGCACGAGCAGCAGCCCGGTGGCGACGCGCGGCACCCGCACGGCGCGGAAGAGCGTAAAGAAAATTCCAAAGATGATCGCCATGCGCAATCCATCCACGGCAAAGATGTGATAGGTCGCCGCCTGCACAAAGGGTTCGGAGACTTCTTCGGTCAGGATGGTTTTGTCGCCGAGTGTGAGCGCGCGTTCGAGTTGGAGCGATTCGTCTTCCGCGGGCAGCCCGAGCGCAAGCGCGCGATTGGCCCAGGCGCGAAACCGGTCGTGGAGCGGCGTGGAGATTTTTTCCGAAGCGACGAGGCGCCAGTCATTGGATGATTGAGATTTCAACTCGAAATAAATCTGCTGTCGTTTCAGAAATGTCCGGTAATCAAACAAGCCTTCGGCGAGCGGCGGGGACGGCGGCGCGATCACGCCATAGATTTCCACGGTTTGATTCGCAAAAATTTCCGGTGGCCGCGCGTCGGAAGTCTGCACCACGATTCGCCCGAACGCGGGACGCCAGTTTCCGCCCTGCTGAATCGCGGTCACGTCCACCTGCGCGGTGTTGCGGAAAAGTTCTTTGTCGTCGCGCAGGTAACGATGTTCATCCGGCGTTTTGCGCAGCATGCCGCGAATGGTCACGAGTTCGGGCTTCGCCAGAATTGCGCGGAGGTCGTTGGGGGAAAGAATCGCGGTGTGAAAAATAAAATTGGTCCAGCCGGCGAACAAAATAAGTGGCCAGAGCAACAGATGCCGAAAGCGATGCAGAGCCAGCGCCGCCGCGGCCACAGCACCCGCGCAGGAAAACAAAATCGGCAGAGGCGGCTTGAAGAATTCACCCAGCAACAATCCGCTCCCATAAACCAACGCCACGAGTCCCAATGGCCGTTTCATGAACCGCGCGGATAATAAACAGAATCCGCCGGTTTGGGAATAGGCGGATTGTTAAAATCTATCAGAGACGCGCGACTGGCGGCAGGATGCCGCCGTCACCGGCACGCGAGACGCGTGCCTCTACGGTAGAGGCAGCCATCCTAGCTGCCGGTGACGGCGGCTTCCAGCCGTATGTCAGTTTGAATTTGGCGGAGCGCGGGTCTGTGACCCGCAGCGGCTTGACCCAGCGGAGAGTATGCGAATTATTGATGACGTTGTGAAACATTTCGCACCGGCTGCGGCTCACAGAGCCGCGCTCCAATCAAACTGACCCACTCAGAAATTCAGTCGGCTGCCAATGTTGAAGCGGGCTAAA
>JBEEGR010000077.1:0-3574 GCA_041166985.1 Verrucomicrobiota bacterium
CGTTGTTAGTTTTTACTTCCGATGCGGAACGGTTTCGCTCCGCACCTTTCAAACGCGTCATCCATTTGACGCCGCGTTTTCCAACGAAAAATCCTGGCAGCGAGCTCGATGCCCGAACTCCGTTGAAATTGTTTTTGTTCTCATGTTAAAATTTTTCAGGCGGCCACGCCAAACGCCCAGCTAGGTGCCGGTTGGAAATCCCGTGCGTAATTTCGCTCCGGCGCGGGTGTGATTTTCGCCATCACGGCCTCGGTCCGCTCGCTGATGATCTCCTGGCAGCGCGCCAATTCGTGTTCACGCGAACGCACATTCTCGCGGACGATCACTTCGAGGTCGTCCACGTCGTAGAGATAAACGTTGTTGAGCTGTTGCACGTCCGCCGCGATGTTGCGCGGGACGGCGATGTCCACCAGCACCAGCGGTCGGTTGCGGCCCGCCATCACTTGCGCCACTTCCTCACGGTGCAAAATCGTGTGCGGACAACCAGTGGAACTGACGACGATGTCAGCGTCTTTCATCGCGGTGAGATAATCGTCGAAGCTGATGGCGCGGCCGTTGAATTCCGCCGCCAAAGACTGGGCGCGCTCGAATGAGCGGTTCGACACGAGCACCGAACGCGCCCCTTTTTTGCTCAGGTGGCGCACGCAAGCCTCTCCCATCTTGCCGGCGCCGAGGATCATTACCGTTTTGTCGGAGAGATTTTTGAAAATGCGTTCCGCCAGTTCGACGGCGACGCTGCCAACCGAAGTCGCGCCACGGCCAATGCCGGTTTGCGTCCGGATTTCCTTGGCGGTCGACATTGCGGTCTGGAAAATGCGGTTCAAAATTTTGCCGGTCAGTTTTGCGTCTTTGGCTGCCTGATAAGCGAATTTGATCTGGCCGGTAATTTCAGTTTCGCCAATCACCATCGAATCCAAACCGCTGGCGACGGAATAAAGGTGTTGCACCGCTGCGGAGCCTTCCTTGAAGTAAATATATGGAGTGAGATCAATATCGGTGTTCACGGAGAGGTGCTGGAAGAGATGATTGGCGTCGCGGTTCAATTTTTCGGCGATGCCGTAGATTTCCACGCGGTTGCAGGTGGAAACCAAAACGACTTCAGAAAGTTTTCCGCGCAACTTGAGACCGCAGCCGCAACATTGGAGCCGCGACGCATGGATGGCGATTTTTTCGCGCACTTCCACCGGCGCGGTTTTGTAGCTCAAGCCAGCGACAAAAATTTTCATGCGTTTGTCTTTCGGGAAAGGTGGTCGGAAATCTCGTAAGTCATCGCGTCCGCGCCCCGGCGCAAACAAAAGCCGGCGATGGCTGCGGATACGATGACGATAAATCGAATAGTGGAGCTCGGCGTGGCGAACGCGCTTTCTGCGATTTCGGATGTACCGCTGATATTCACACCGCCACTTTAATTTCCGGGTGAAAACCCGCTCGCCTTCAGTTGCCAAATGCTTCCCTTTTTTTGCTTGGCCCCGGCAATTGGCGTGTCAGTGAACAACCGTCTGTTTGGAATCCTGAGCAGAAGAGGTCAGAAAGCTTTCCACACAACGTGGACTACAGAAGAGGACGCGACCTTTATCGGTCAGAATTCTCGCAAACCAACCACCATCGAGAATCTGTCGCTGGCAAGTCTCGCAGCGGAAGGAAACGCCTTCCATTCCGCCGGTTTCAATACTTTTCATGCGCCGGTGTCAGCGGTTTCAACTTCTTCAACCTGAGGTTTGGGTGACACCGGTTTCTTCGCGGTAAAAATGTTTTCGAGCGGATGCTCCTCCGCCTGCCAGTGCTCGGATACTTTTCCGTCCCAGCACGCGAGGTTCACCGGATAAACATCGGGATCAAAAATAACGTGATAGAAGTGCCACACGACAATCGCGAGGCAGGCAAGGATCGCTTCGTAATAATGAATCGTCAGCGCGACATCCACCGCCCAGCGGGGCAGAAATTGCGTGACATCGATCTTGAACCAGATCGCTAAGCCGGTCGCGCCCATGATGATTGTGCCCCAGACGACCGCCCAATATTCCATCTTCTCCGCGTAACCAAACCGACCGATCCTCGGTTTCTTTTTGCTCAAGCCGGTGAGATAACGGATCGCATCCCAGACGTCCGTGAGATCTTTTTTGACCGGGAACAAATCCTTCACGAGCCGTCGGCCATCCTTACTCGCAAGAACATAAATGATATGATACGCACCCGCGAGGAGCAGCACGATGCCCGCGACGCGATGCGACCAGCGCCGCAACGGTTCGCTCGAACCCATCACATGCGCCAGCCAGGAATCAGGATACTTCAATGCAAAACCGGTGATCGCCAGCACGGTGAAACTCGACGCCAGCACCGCATGTTGCCACCGCTGCGCCAGGCTCATGCGCAATACCGGACGCCCGCTGGCGCGCAGATGCGCCGAGAATTTTTTGTAAAACAAAAGCCCGTTGTGAACAAGCATTCCGCCGATCGTCCCAAAGATCAGCGCGAGATAAACGCGCCGCACCCACCAGTTGATCTGCCCGCCCACGCCGGCGCCGCCGTTCGCCGACCGCAGCGACGCGGCGTCCACGTGCATTTGACTGAAAGCAAATTTTTCGTTCGCACCTGGATGACATTTGCCGCACGTTTCGACGAGATGCGATCTGTGAATTGTCGAGTTCGGATCGGTTGAAGGAAGAATCTTGTGAAAGCCGTGGCAGCTCGCGCAATTCGCCGCGACGGTAGAACCGTATTGCGCGGCCAGTCCATGATAGCTTTCAAAAAAAGTTTTCACGCGATCCGCCGGCAGATGATATTTCGTGTTCAACCGTTCCGACGCGTGGCACTTGCTGCAAACTTCAGCGGAGATGCGGATGGACGGCGTGTTCTTTAGCCCCTCGATCTTGTGTTCCGAATGGCAATCGGTGCAGGTCGGCGCATCGCGCTCACCCGCTTTGGCGGCTTTGCCGTGAACGCTGATAGCAAAATCTTTCGCTTCCTGTTCGTGACATTGACCGCACGTTTCGGCCTGACGGGAAAAATGCAACGGCGAAGCCGGCGAAGTCGCCGCCAGAATCTCATGCGACCCGTGGCAATCACCGCAAACCGCCGCACTGGAATTCCCGGCCCGCACCGCCAGGCCGTGAACACTCGCATCGTAAGTTTCATGTTGTTTGGCGTGGCACTTCGCGCAACTGACCGGCTGCAACACGCGATTGTCGTCGGGATGTTTGGCGGTGACATCCGCATGGCAACTCACGCAGGAGTTTGTCCCATGGATCGAGGCGGCAAGCTTCGCTTTGTCCACGAACAATGAAATGCCTTTGCCGGCGGAGTTGGTTCGGAAAAGAGTTTGGTCAGAATGACAGTCGAGGCAGGAACTGTCCTTCAAAATCGGCGCGGCGGACGCGTTAAAATTTCCATCGACAAATAGCAGGAGCGCCAACCCGACGACCGTCCATCGAACAACCAATGCTCGCACTTTGTCCATGCCTTAAATTTCCGCCCAATGAACCAGCTTTGCTCTACGTCGCTTGGCGATTGCTTCGCATTTTTTGCCGCTTCGTATCTTCCGTGGTTTAGAAGTTTGATTAGCGCGGAGAGGGAG
>JBEEGR010000078.1:0-5499 GCA_041166985.1 Verrucomicrobiota bacterium
ATTTTCTTCACGGGTTGCGGTTCGACCGGGCGTTTGAGCATTCAACTGGTTTCCATCTGGCGGGATTTTTGGCAAACACAATTACAATCTGATTTTGAAAACCGCGCGTTCAGTGTGATGGCGGGTGGAGATTTTGCGCTTATCAAATCGGTCGAAGGCTTCGAAGATTTCGCCGCGTTTGGCGAAAAACAGATTGGCGATCTTGGCGTGTCGGACAAAGACGTGGTGTTCGCGATTACGGAAGGGGGCGAAACATCGTTTGTTATTGGCACCGCCTGGCGCGGCGTCGAGGTCGGCGCGAAAGTTTATTTCGTTTACAACAATCCTGATGAGGTGCTTTGCCGGCATGTTCAGCGCAGTCGCGAAGTGATTGAAGACGCGCGCATCGAAAAAATAAATCTCACAACCGGCCCCATGGCCATTACCGGCTCGACGCGCATGCAGGCGACAACGATCCAGCTTTGCGTGATGCTGACAGTGTTGGAAATGGTCGCGCGGGAATTAATCCATGAACCCTCTCTCCCTGCGACGCAGGAGCGGGAAGAGAGCCGGAGAGAGGGGATATTCGAACAAGCTATAAGCGCCTCCTCTCCCCGGCCCTCTCCATTACATGGAGGAGAGGGAGTAGGAAGACGGAGTTTAGGTTACTCATCGGTGCCGCAACAGTTTCTCGCGAAGCTCACGGAGATGCACGCGACGTTGAAATCGGCTGAAGTGCTCTCGCAACTGTCGAAAATCGTGGAATTGGAAGAGTCTGTTTATCGCGCAGGCCACAAAAATAATTATTATGCCGACCGCTTCGGAATAGATGTGCTGACCGACACGACCGAGCGTTCGCCGACGTATTGCACGCCGCCATTTCGGAAATTTGATGACATGTCGGCCGCAGAGTCGTGGGCGTTTCTGTTTTTGCCATACGCCGAATCAGTTCAGGCATGGGAAAGAATTTTGAAACGCGAACCGTATTGTGTGGAATGGGATGAAAGTGAAGTGCGGAAGCTGGTGAGCGAAGATAAATTCTCACGGACGAATGAAATCGTTCGCAAAATCAGCCGCGCGGAATTGATGCGGTTCAAAATTGGTTTGGATGGGTGGGAATTTCGCCCTATGAACATTGGCGACAGTTCTGTGGGAGTTTTATCAGATAGTGAAGAAGAATGGGTCCTTGCGAATTTTCTTAATGTGACGTCAGTTCCTGACACACAAAGCGGCTTTATCTATTTGGGATGCGCGCAAACTTTCGAGAAATTTCAAAAGATTGCTGTGAATTGGGATTCGGATTCCGTTTCGGTTTTTGTGCCGTCTCCTGCAACCGATTTCCTCCTGGACGGTGTGACACGTGTGGGAGTGAAGATGCTTCTAAACGCGCTTTCAACCTGCACGATGGTCCGGCTCGGACGTGTGATGGGCAATTACATGATCTGGGTGGTTGCCAGCAATCTGAAACTCATTGACCGCGCGACGCGTTACATCGAGAAGCTCACCGGGATGACGTACGAGGACGCGAATCGTTTGTTGTTTGAAGTTGTTGAATACGTCGAGCCGCGAATGAAAGCGGACCAGGCTTATCCGCCCGTGGTCGGTTTGGCCGTGATGCGCGCCCGGCACAAGGTTGGAAATGAGGCGGCGGAGCGGTTATTGGCGGGGGACTAAAAAGAAATTGTTTTTTAGGCGGACGGGTGCAACATCCGACCAGACTGAGGGAAGTTTTTGCCCGATGTTTTTTGAAATTTTATTATGAAGGTTCCGTTCCACCCGAAGCTGCTGGAAACGCTGAAAAATTATTCGCGACAGGATTTTGCCGCCGATGGCATCGCTGGCATCACCGTCGGCATCGTGGCGCTGCCGCTGGCAATGGCGCTGGCGATTGCTTCTGGAATGAAGCCGGAAGTCGGCATTTTTACGGCGATTATCGGTGGAATATTGATTTCAGTGTTTGGCGGTTCGCGCGTGCAGATTGGCGGACCCGCTGGAGCGTTTGTGCCGTTGCTCGCGCCCATCGTGATGAAATACGGTGCGGAAGGACTCGTCGTTTGCGCGTTGATGGCGGGATTTATTTTAATTGTTCTGGGCGCGACACGGATGGGTTCGCTGATTAAATACATTCCCTTTCCCGTCGTCACCGGTTTTACCAGTGGCATCGCCATCATTATTTTAAGCACGCAGATTGGGGACTTCCTCGGGCTGAAAACAAAACTGCCTCCTGAATTCTTCGGCAAATTGAGGATGCTGGTCGATAACTTCCAGCCCAACTGGCCAACGGTATTACTCGCGACCGTTTCAACGTTGGTCATCTGGTTTTGGCCGAAAAATCTTGGCCGACGTTTGCCCGGTTCCATTGTGGTCATCGTGATCGCCGCCGCCGCCGCCGCGTATTTTCACTTCGCGGAAAGGTTCGGCATCGCGACGCTTGGCTCACAGTTCGGACCGATGCCCCAACATTTGCCCGCGCCGCATATTCCCGTTTTGCCGTTCGATGAATGGCGCGCGCTGTTGCCGGCGGCCATGACAATCGCTGTGCTCGGCGCAATTGAATCATTGCTCTGCGCGGTCGTAGCGGACGGAATGATTGATGATCGCCATGATTCGAATCAGGAATTGATGGGGCAGGGAATCGCGAACATCGTCCTCGGATTTTTTGGTGGCATGCCCGCAACCGGCGTCCTCGCGCGCACGGCCACGAATGTTCGCAACGGAGCGCGCACTCCAGTGGCGGGAATCATTCACTCGATCACGCTGCTGCTGGTATTAATGCTGGCGGCGCCGCTGACCAGGCACATTCCCATCGCAGCTCTGAGCGCAGTGCTGGTGGTGGTTTCATTGCGGATGGGTGAATGGCATCAGTTCGTTCGTCTCGGTCATTGGCCCAAGAGCGATGTGGCCGTTTTTTTGTGCGCGTTTGTGCTGACGGTTGCGGTGGATTTGCCGACGGCAGTCGGGGCGTCGTTGATTCTCGCCTCAGCGCTGTTGGTGAAACGCCTTTCCGATGCGTCAGAAGTGAAGGCAGACGAGGAAGTCACGCAAGCCAATGCGCCGGGTCAGACCACCTCCGGCAAAAATATTCCTGAAGGCGTGCTGGTCTTTCGTGTTTTTGGCGCATTTTTTTTCGGCGCGGCGGACAAACTGGAAACCTCGCTTCGGCGCGCGGGACAACTTCCCGATGTTTTGATTTTACGAATGCGCGACGTGCTGGTTTTGGACGCAACCGGTTTGGATGCTTTGGAAGATCTCATGGAAAAATTGCGCAAACATAAAAAGGAACTCATCCTTTGCGGACCACATTCGCAGCCTTTGTTCGCGTTGACGCGGTCGGGTTTAATTGACCGGCTCGGCATGGAGAATGTCTGTGGCGATGTTGACGCCTCGCTCGACCGCGCTCGGGAAATTTTGAATCAAAAAAATCCCGTCCTGTTGCCGCAAAGCTAAGTGGGACGGTCATAGACCGCCGCTCCAGCTAGTCCTGAATGAAGTAACTGAGATTTTCCAGCTCGATGGCGAGGTTCACGTTGTTGACCATCACTTCTTCGGGAACGGAAAGAACAATTGGAGAAAAATTCAGGATGCCCACGACGCCCGCCTCGATCAGTTGATTGACGACCTCCTGCGCGGCGGCGGCAGGAACCGAGAGAATCGCCATCTTCACATTATACTTGCGGATGAAGTCGCGCATTTCATCCATTCCCAACAGCGGCTGGGCAATCTTTTTGTCGCGTCGCCGTTTCGGTTCGGCATCAAAGGCCGCGACAATTTCAAAACCTTCCTTTTCAAATCCGCGATACGAAAGCAGCGCCAGACCGAGATTGCCGACGCCGACGAGAATGACCGGTTGCAGACTGGTCGTGCCGAGTTCGTCGGTGATCATCTTCGACAACTCAGCGACATCGTAGCCCAGCCCGCGCGTGCCGAACTGGCCGAAGTAAGCGAGATCTTTGCGAAGTTGGGTGGATTTCACACCCGCGACTTTGGCGAGCGCCTCGCTGGAAACGGTTTGAATATTATTGTCCTTCAACCGCGCGAGACACCGCAAATAAACGGACAAACGATAGATCGTTTTGCGCGGAATCTCAGGATTGTGCGGGCGTTTCAACGTCGCAGAAGTAATCAATGCGCATCCTGCGCGCAAGTCTAAGCAGGAAGGAATTTGAATCCTGATTTGAACCGAGCGCGGCTGACGCTTTGCGCACAGCCGCGCTCCCGGATTGCAAATTAAAACACTATCCCAGCAAGCTCGTGATTGCCTTTGCCGCACGTTGGCTTGCGCCGGGCCCGCCAAGTGAAGAAATTATTTCAGCCAGTTTGGTTTTGATCTGCGTTCGTCGTGATTCGTTCTGCAACAGTTCCAAAGCCGCGCGGGAAATATTTTCCGGCGTGGCGGCGTCCTGAATGAACTCGGGATAAACTTCTTCGCCGGCCATCAGGTTGGGCATCGTCAGCGATTTTACTTTCACGATGCGCTTGCCGATTTCGTAAGTGAGGTGGGACGTTTTGTAGAGCGTCACCGTCGGCACGCCGAAGAACGCGCATTCCATCGTGACGGTGCCGGTTGAGGCGATGGCGACATCGGCTTGCGCGAGCGCTTCGTGGAGTTGACCGATTTGAATTTTGACATCAGCAGAGCCCAGCGCCTTCGCTAGTTCGGCGAGTGTGTTGTTCGGAAGAACCATTTTTGCATAAACATCTGACTGCTTTTGCTGAATCAATTTCACGGCGTCCAGCATTACGGGTAAGTGCCGTCTTAATTCGCCCGTTCGGCTGCCGGGTAAAAGCAAAATTTCAGAGGAATGAGCGCTGCGAGTCCCAAAAGTTTCTAATTCAGGGACTCGTGGAACTCGTCCCTCCGAAGCAAATCTTTCCACCATCGGATGCCCGACAAACTCCACGCGCAACTTCGGCACGCGCTTCGTATACCACTCTTTCTCGAAAGGAAAAATGCTCAGGAGTAAATCGTAATCGCGTTCGAGTTGGAAAGCTCGGCTGGCGCGCGAAGCCCAGACCTGCGGCGAAATGAATTGAACGATTTTTGGATTCCAATCATGAAGCGCGCCGGAATGTTTCCGCACATATTTTTTAATCGCATGGCCAAACCGCAGATTGAACCCGCCATAATCCACGCCGATGATCACGTCCGGCTGACGCTCAATGGCGAGCTTCAGCAGTTGATTGAACAGCCGCCGGAACTTCAGATAATTTTTGAGCACATCGGAAATGCCGATCACCGAATGCTCCGTCAGATCAAACGCGAGTTCCACTCCCGCCGCTTTCATTCGCGCACCGCCCGCGCCGAAGAAACGCGGCTCCAGCCCGGTGTGCAGCGGTTGCGAGTCCGTCGTGGCATAATTGCTCCTCGTCGCCGTCAATTCCTCGCGCAATGCACCGACCAACTCCGCCGCCAGCATATCGCCACTGGCTTCCCCTGCGATGAGCATGATCTGTTTGGGTTTCAATCAGCTTTGTCTCCGGCAACCAGTTGGTCGTAAAGTTCGCGTCCCAAGCGGAAAC
>JBEEGR010000079.1:0-6160 GCA_041166985.1 Verrucomicrobiota bacterium
ATGACATTCTGTTCTTTCATCCAGCGCGGGACGGATTCCTCGACAGTCACGCCGCAGATGACGCGCGTGTTGCCCCATTCGATGAGCGTGGAGCCGGTCGCATACGGCGCGATGCCGTTTTGAAAACGCAACGGGCGCAACTGATTCGGCTCGCGGCCGTCAGCACGCGCAGCAATGGGTGATTTATTTTCCGCCATAAGCGTGGCGATGTTAGAAAAGCTCTCTCGGCGCTGCAACTGAAAGAATTGGCGGTCAACTTTGTAATTTCTTGCTCTGAAAAGATTCTGTTGCCATCTTTCGCGGCAAGCACACGCAGCATTGTTCGCAAACCATTTATTATGATACTCGCAGGCGATATTGGCGGAACGAAAGTAAACCTGGCTTTTTTTGAAAATTCCGAATGCGGCCTGACCCTGACGGTTTTCGGAACGTTTCCCAGCCGCGATCATTCGAGCCTCGAAGAAATTGTCCGCCTCTTCATGGCGCAGCATCAGTTAAAAGTCGAGTTCGCCTGCTTCGGCATTGCCGGGCCGGTGAAGGAAGGGAAAGGACAGCTTACGAATCTTTCCTGGATCGTGGATGCCCGCGAACTTGCCCATAATCTCAAGCTGAAACAGGTCTGGGTCATCAACGATCTCGAAGCCAACGCCCATGGCATCACCGGACTGGCGCCGGAAGATTTTGTGGACCTTAATTCCTGCGACGCCAAAGCCGCGGGCAACATCGCTGTCATTTCCGCCGGCACCGGTTTGGGCGAAGGCGGCTTGCTCTGGGACGGCAACCATCACCTCGCGATTCCGTCCGAAGGCGGTCACTCCGATTTTGCGCCGCGAACCGATCTCGATATTGAACTGCTGCAATATCTGCGCGGAAAATTCAAACAGGTGAGTTGGGAAAACCTCTTGTCCGGTCGCGGCACCGTGAACATCTACGAATTCCTCCGCGATACCGGTCGCGGCCAGGAACCGGCGTGGCTCACCGCAGAATTCCAGACCGAGGACCGCGCCAAAGTGATCTCCCGCGCCGCATTCAGCGGGAAATGCGATCTGTGCGCGCAGACAATAGATTTATTCGTTCAATATTACGGCGCCGAAGCGGGCAACCTCGCGTTGAAAGTTCTCGCCACCGGCGGCGTTTATATCGGCGGCGGCATCGCGCCCAAGATCATCGGCAAACTGCGCGATGGAAGCTTCATGAAAGCCTTCATCGGCGAAGGCCGCATGAAAGACCTGCTCGCGACGTTTCCCGTGCGCGTCATTCTGAACGATAAAACCGCACTCACCGGCGCGGCGCGCTACGCCGCCATGCGCGGCGGACAGATTTTGTAACCGCGTTCAACGCAGAGACGCAAAGGGGCGAAGGCGCTAAACGGAAACACAACGCGGCAAGATGCCGCAGTCACCGGCACGCTGGAAGCGATGCCTCTACCGTAGAGGCGGGCGTCTCGCCTGTCAGTAACTGCGGCTTCCCAGCCGCGTAGCCTGATTGACTATCTTGAAACGTGAAACCCTTCCTTGTCCAACCGTTCACACACCTTCGCGATGTGTTCCGCATCGCGCGTTTCCACGACACAATGGACGGTGACGTTGTTGAGGTCGTCGTTGCCAAACGCGCGGTCGTGGGCGATGTCCACGATGCTCGCGCCTTCTTCGGCAATCAGTCCGGCAAAGCGCGCAAGGCCGCCGGGACGATCGCTGATGGTCGCGGTGAAACGGCAGAGCCGTCCGTCCGAAGCCAGCCCGCGCTCCAGCACGCGATGGAGCGAGGTCAGGTCAATGTTCCCGCCGCACAACGGCAGCACGACGCGTTTGCCGCGCAATTCCGGCACGAGACCAGCCAAACACGCGGCGAGCGGCGCGGCGCCTGCGCCTTCAACCACGGATTTTTCCAGCTCCATCAGGCGCAACACCGCGCGAGCGAGGTCTTGTTCGCTGACGAGAACGATGCGGTCCACCAGTTCGCGCGCGATGCTGAAGGCGTTCGCACCGACGCGCGCCACGGCCAATCCGTCCGCGAGCGTCGGTGAGATTTTGCAATCCACCGGTTCTCCGGCAGCCACGGCAGCGGTGAAGCTCGCGGCGTGTTCCGGTTCAACACCGATGATTTGAATATTCGGGTTCAATGTTTTCAACGCGAGCGCCAAGCCCGCCACTAAACCCGCGCCGCCAATCGGCACAATGATGGCGTCGAGGTTCGGCACTTGCGCGGCGATCTCCAAACCAATCGTTCCTTGACCGGCGATGATGGCGTCGTCGTCGTAGCCGTTGATGTAAGTGAGTTTTTCCTGGCTCTTGAATTTGTCGGCTTTGATTCGCGCCTGTTCAAGGTCTTTGCCTTCGACCAACACGCGCGCGCCGAAGCGCTGGCAGTTCACAACTTTCGTGAGCGGCGCGAATCGCGGCATGACGACGGTGACGGGAATGCCGAGCAGTTGGCCGTGATAAGAAAGTCCGAGCGCGTGATTGCCGGCGGAGGCAGCGATGACCCCGCGTTGTTTTTGTTCGGGCGTGAGTTGGAGCAGGGCGTTGCGCGCGCCGCGTTCCTTGAAGCTGCCGGTGCGTTGAAGATATTCGAGTTTGCAGAAAATCTTCATGCCCGTGGCTTCCGAAAGCGGAATGGAAGCCGGGCAGGGCGATTCGTAGATGTGTCCGGCGATGCGTTTCGCCGCCGCTTGAATGTCTGCAAACCCTACGGCCATGAAAAACTAACGGCTGAAAGTGCAGGGATGTCAAATGGGCAAAGAACTTACGTGAATTCCGCGAATTACCGCGAATGGATTCAGCGCTTTTTAATTAGCGTGATTCGCGTCGAAGATGGTCATAATCGCGTTCTTGGCGGCAAGGATTGAGTTTTCTTCCAACTCCGGTGTAAGGTTTGTCAGTGGCTAAACCCCAAAAACAACATCCGACGACAGCGTTGAAAAAACTTGGCTGGAGTGACTCGCTCGAAAGCAGTTTCGCTGAGTTTCGTGAAAAAGGTCTGGAACCGGGCCGCGTGGCGGTGGAGGACAAGCATCATTACGTCGTGTTCCTCGCGGATGGCAACTCGCTCACGTCGCAGGTCACGGGCAAATTGTTGCACGAGTCGCAGCGGGCGGCGTTGCCGAAAGTCGGGGATTGGGTCGCGGTGACGGTCGTGCCCAATGAAGACAAGGCGATGATTCATCACGTGCTGGCGCGGCGAACGAAGCTGTCGCGGAAGGTGGTCGGGCGCGAAATCGAAGAACAGGTGTTGGTGACAAACGTGGACATCGCGTTTGCGGTGCAGGCGCTCGACGGTTCTTTCAATCCGGGATTGTTGCAACGGCATCTCGCGATGATTGTCGAAGGCGGTGCGAAGCCAGTTGTCGTGTTGAACAAAGTGGACTTGTGCGAGGATGTGTTGGACAAGCTTGCGGCGGTGGAACGCGTCGCGGCGGATGCGCCGGTAATCGCCGTCAGCGCCAAGACCGGTCGCGCGCTGGATAGTTTGACACAGTTGATTCGACCGGGACAAACGGTTGTGTTCATTGGCGCGTCCGGCGTCGGCAAATCCACGCTCATCAACCAACTTTACGGCGAAGAAATCATGCCGACGATGGAAGTGCGCAAGAGCGATGCGAAAGGACGGCACACAACGTCGTGGCGCGAAATGATTATGCTGCCGAATGGCGGACTGGTGATTGATACGCCGGGCATGCGCGAGTTTCAGATGTGGCTGGCGGGTGAGAGCGGGCAGGGGGCGTTTGCGGACATCGAAGAGATTGCGGTGCGCTGTCATTTTCGCAGTTGCAGTCACACGGTGGAGAAACGTTGCGCGGTGTTGGAAGCGGTGGAGAAAGGCGGGCTGGCGCGGGAACGTTATGACAGTTACGTGAAGCTGAAAAAGGAATTGGAATTTCTAAGCAAAGCGGCGCATCACCGGCAAGCCATTGAAGAGAAACGGCAGACCAAAGCCAATCAGCGGGCGTTCAATAAACAGAAGTGGCAGGTGGGAGAATAAAAAAAATCGGAGGGACGAGTTCCACGAGTCCCCATTTAAATCCGAGGGGAAAATTCAGGGATTCGCGGCGCTCGTCCCTCCGAAAAATTACGTCAACTTCCACGGGCCGCGATACGACACATCCAACCATTTAGGATCGCCAGTCCCGTCAGTGAATTTTTCCCGGCGCGGATTCCATTTCAGATGCTGGCCGTGATAGTAAGCAAGATTCACCAGATGGCAGACGGTCACGGTCCGCGCGCCGATTTCCACATCGGTAATCGGCTGCTTGCGATTGCGAATGCATTGGAGCCAGTCGGTTTTTTGATCGTCGCTGGTGTAAACGTGCTTTACAGATTTTCCGTTTAGATATTCAGCGGCGATGGCGTCGAGTTGGTGCGTGGAGTCGGCTTTTTTGGCGGAGCCAATCGTCAGTTCGAACTTGCCACGGTTCACGTAAAGTTTTCCTTCGGAACCGTAAAACGTGACACCGTTGCCGGAAATGTGAACGACTTCGACGCCATTAGCGTAAAGCAGACGCACGCCGCTTTGCGCATTCGGTTCAGTGGCGGGAAAAATTTCCACCGGTCCGCTGCTGTCCATATCGAGCGCCCATTGAGCGATGTCGAAATGATGCGCTCCCCAATCTGTAACCGCGCCGCCGCCATATTCGCGATAGCTGCGCCAGCGTGGGAAAATATCGGGAACCCCGCGCGGGCTGAGAATCGAATTGTAAGCGCGCATCGGAGCGGGTCCGAGCCATTGGTTCCAATCGAGACCGGGTTCGTCGGTTTCGGCGGGCAGGTCGCAGGGAATTCCCGGTCCGCCGACGGCGACTTCGATCTTCTGAATTTTTCCGATGACGCCGTTGCGAATGAGTTCAACGGCGACGCGGAACTCCCGCATCGAGCGTTGCATCGAACCGGTTTGAAAGACGCGTTTGTTTTTGCGAACGGCGCTGACCATCGCGCGCGCTTCGTGGATGGACTGGCAGAGCGGCTTCTCGCAATAGATGTCCTTGCCGGCATTCGCTGCCGCGATGGCGATGAGCGCGTGCCAATGATCCGGTGTCGCGATGACCACGGCGTCAATGTCTTTGCGCGCGAGCAATTCGGTGAAGTTGTTGTGAGCATCGCAACCTTTCCAGGAAGACTGCCCGGATTTTTTCGCGTAAGCATCCTCGACAATTTTCTTCGCATTCTCGCGGCGCGTGGTGTCCACGTCGCAAACCGCGACCACCTGGACTTCGGAACGTTTCAGAAAATCGTTCATTAGGTAGCGGCCCTGCTTGCCGAGACCGATGAAACCAAACGTGAGGCGGTTTGATGGTTTTGATTCCGCGCCCCAGAGATTCGACCGCAAAATCAGCGGCGAACCAGCGGCGAGAATCGAAGTCGTCTTGAGAAATTGCCGGCGAGAGAATCGGTGCGACGGGTTCATGACGCGGACTGTAGCGCAATGCCGCCGGGTGTTTCAAATATTTTCGGTGAAATTAAAAATCGTGCGACTCGTTGGGCTTGAGCAGGTGCAAGGTTTTACCAGCGCCTTTAAATTTGGCGATGGCTTCCACATGATTGATTTTAATCGGCGGGAAGGTGTCGTAATGCACGCCGAGGATTTCATTCACGTGAACAAGGTCAGCGGCCTTGATGGCATCATCCGGCCCCATGGTGAAATTATCGCCGATGCAGAGCGCGGCGAATTTCAGTTTGGTGGAGTCGCCGATGAATTTCATGTCGCTCGTGAGCGCGGTGTCGCCGGAGAAATAGAAATTGCCTTCGCTGCTTTCGATGACAAAGCCGCCGGGATTTCCGCCGTAGGTTCCATCGGGCAGACTGCTCGAATGGATCGCCGTCACGTATTTCACGCGGCCAAAGTCGAATTGAAACGCACCGCCATGATTCATCGGATGAATTTTGGAAATGCCCTGTTTTTGAAACCACATCGCGACTTCAAATCCGGCAATGAGTGTCGCGCCGGTTCGTTTCGCCAGGGCAACGGCGTCGGCGACATGGTCTTCATGCCCGTGGGAAATCAGGATGTAGTCGGCGGAAATTTTATTTACGTCAACGGCCCTGGCGAGTTCGTTTGGCGTGATGTAAGGATCAAAGAGAAGCGTTTTGTTTTTGATCTGCACCGCGAAGCAGGCGTGGCCGTAGTAAGTCAGTTTCATTCTTTATTCTCCAATTAAATTATTCTG
>JBEEGR010000080.1:0-5814 GCA_041166985.1 Verrucomicrobiota bacterium
ATCGTATGGTCGCGATTGAACATGCTGTTGATGAAAAACACGCCGATACCTGGAATCTGAAAAATATTTTCGATGACAAACGACCCGGTCAGCAAATCCGCCAGCAGCGGGCCGGAGTAGGAAACCACCGGCAAAATTCCCAAACGAAACGCGTGTTTCAGCATCACGGCATTTTCACTCAAACCCTTCGCGCGCGCCGTCGTGATGAATTCCGACTGCATCGCGTTCAGCATCCCTTCGCGCATGAGCCGCGCGATTTTGCCGGAGAAAAACAGGCCAAGCGCAATCGTTGGAAGAATCGCGTGCAATGGCGATTCCCACATCGCTACCGGCAGCAAACGCCATTTGATCGCAAATCCCATCACGAGCATCGGCGCGATGACGAATCCGGGAATGCAGACCGCGAGCAGCGCCAGCAAACTGCCGGCATAATCTTCCCATCGTCCGCGCCGCACTGCCGTGTAAAAACCAATCGGCAAACCGATGCCCATCGTGAAGCCAAACGCGAGCAAGCCGAGCAGCGCCGAGACCGGCAACGCCTGCGCGATGATGTCGTTGACGGTATGATTCCGGTATTTCAATGACGGTCCCAGATCACCGTGCGCAAGATTGTTTAGAAAGTGGAGAAATTGTTTCCAGCCGGGTTCATCGAGATGATATTTGGCTTTGAGTTGCCGTTCGATTTCGGGCGATGCCGGTTTGCGCTCGCGATCAAACGGCCCGCCCGGCGCCATGCGCACCAGCCCAAACGTCAAGAAGCTGATGACAAGCAGCAGCGGAACGGCGTAGGCAATGCGTTTGAGAAAATACATCATGGCCCTCGACTCTCGACTTTCGGCCTTCGACCAATCGCTTGCAGCGGATGCTGGTCCACGATGTTCGGGTAGATGCCTTGGATTTTATTTGTGTCGTAATAAGCCACGCCCACGTAATAGAACAGCGGCACAATGGGTGATTCCTGCATGAGCATCATCTCGGCTTCTTGTAGAATTTTCTCACGGGCTTTTACATCCGCTTGCGTGTTGGCTTCGCGGATGAGCGCGTCGTAACGCTCATTTTTCCAGCCGGTGCGATTGTTGCCATCGTTGCTGGCAAACATGCCGAGAAACGTATTCGCGTCGTTGTAATCACCAATCCAACTCGAACGCGACAAATCATAATCAAGCTGGCTCTGCGCGCTCAGATAAACCTTCCATTCAAGCTGGCGCAATTCCATTTCGATGCCGAGCACATCACGCCACATCTGCTGCAACTCGACGGCCACTTTCTCGTGCATCTTGGCCGCGCCACCGGCGGACGCGTTGAACATGTATTGAAAGTGTGGAAAACCTTTGCCGCCCGGATAACCGGCTTCCGCCAGAAGCTTGCGCGCGAGTTCAGGATTAAAACCAGGACCCGCCGGCGAAACGTAATTCGCGGTGCCGGGTGGAACGAGGGAGGTCGCGGGTTGCTCGCCGGAGCGGGTGATGCGCTTGACGATGCGCTCCTTGTCGAGCGCCATCGCCATTGCTTTGCGAATACGTGGATCGTCGAACGGCTTACGCGTCACGTTGAAGCGGACAAAATAAGTCCCGAGATAATTGAACGTGTGAAAATCCGGTCGTTGCATCAACACATCCATCAGTTCAGTCGGCACGAGTTCCTTGTCCCACACGATGTCCGCCTGGCCGCATTCGTAAAGATTCAACGCCGGATTCGGCGCGCCGGTCGGCAGAATATCAATGATTTTCGATTGCGTGTTTGTCGCGTCCCAGTAGCTCGGATTTTTCCTTAGACGAACTTTGTTGTTCAGCTTCCAATAAACCAGTTCGAACGGTCCGCTGCTGGGCAACGGACGCGCTTTAATCCAGGCATCGCCATATTGTTCAATCGTCTTGCGCGGCACAATGCTCGCAATCGGCATCGTGCAGAGGTCGAGAAAAAATGTGGTGGGATTATTCAATTCGACCTGAATGGTAAATGAATCGAGCGCGTGAACGCCGACTTGTGAAGCGTCTTTGATTTTTCCCGCGTTGAACGCCTCACCGTTTTTCACGTAAAAAAGTTGGCCCGCGTAATCACAAGCCGTCGCTGGGTCCAGCGCGCGAATCCAGGAATAAACCACGTCTGCGGCCAAAATCGGTTCCCCCGTGGACCAAACGAGGTTCGTTCGGAGATGAAAAGTGTAGATTCGCCCGTCAGCGGAGATGTCCCAACGCTCCGCGAGACCCGGAATTCCCGCGCCGGTCTTCGGATCAATGCGCGTCAACCCCTCATACAAACCTTGCACAATGCGCAACTCTGGCTGGCCAGTGACAATCGCCGGATCGAGTGATTCCGGCTCCGCGCCATTGATGATAGTGATGTCGGCGGCCGGTTCGCGATGAACGCAACCAGCCATCAGAAGCCAGAAGCCAGAAGCCAGAAGCCAAAGTGGCCAAATAATTTTCCGAACCTGCGCTTTCTGGCTTCTGAATTCTGGCTTCTGAATTCTGGCGAAAGCGCTCGGACAATTCATCAGGAATTATTTTTGCGGCGCTGGCGTGTTGCTTTCCACTTCAACAGGCGTCGCGGTGGTCGGCGGGGCGCTCAACAGTAGATTGTTGGTCGCTGCGGCGGTAATGGGCGTTGAAACCGGAGTGCTGGGCTGCGCAGCCGGAGCAGTGATTGGCTGCTGTGGTTGCTGGGTCTGCAACTGGTTCAGATTTTTTCCGAGATTGGAACGATGATTATAACGGCTCTGCATCACACCCAGCACCACGGCGAGGCCGAAGAAAAGAATCGCGGAATACTTGGTGGCTTTGGTCAGAAAATTTCCCGAGCCAGCGCCGAACAACGCGTCCGTCGCCGCGCCGCCGAAAGCCAGACCTGCGCCCGCTTCTTTTTTCGGCAATTGCATGAGCACCAGCAGAATCAGGAACAGGCAATCCAACACCATGATTACCGTCAGCAAACCAATAAATAAAACTGTCATAATCTCTTAAATCGAATTCTTAATAATATCCGCAAAACTCCGGGCTTCCAACGAAGCGCCGCCTACCAGCGCGCCATCCACGTCCGGCTGGCTCATCAGTTCGCGCGCATTGGACGGCTTGACACTGCCACCATATTGGATGCGAACCTTCTTGGCAACGCTGTCGTCGAACATTTTGACCAACTGCCCACGGATAAACGCGTGCGCATCCTGCGCCTGCTGCGTCGTCGCGGTCTTGCCGGTGCCAATGGCCCAAACTGGTTCGTAGGCAACAATCGTTTCAATCATTTGATCTTTGGTCAAACCGGCGAGGCTGCCGCGAACCTGCGTTTCCAAAACCTGTTCAGTCTGGTTCGCTTCACGTTCGGCCAAAGTTTCCCCCACGCAAACAATCGGCTTGAGCGATGCCGCGTGAGCCGCCAAAGCTTTCTTGGAAATCAACGCGTCGGATTCCTTTTGATACTGACGACGTTCGCTGTGGCCAAGAATGACGTAGCGCACAGAAAATTCCTTGAGCATCCCGGCGGCAATCTCGCCGGTGAACGCGCCGAAATTATTCTCGCTCATATTCTGCGCGCCGAGCCGGATGTTTTTGGTTTCAAGAATGGCCTTGGAAACCGATTCCAGCGCGGTGAACGGCGGACAAACGACGATGTCCACTTCCTTCACGCCGGTGAGTTCGAGTTTCAAATCGCGCATGAGGTCGAGCGCCTCGGCGACGGTTTTGTTCATCTTCCAGTTTCCGGCAATAATCAGTTTTCGTTCTTTGTTCATTTAAAATCTTTCTATGCGAATTACGCTAATTTGCGCGAAGGTCCACTGATTAATTAGCGTCAATTCGCGAAATTCGCGTAAAGCATTTCATTATTTGTCCGACAACGCCGCGACGCCCGGCAATTCCGCGCCTTCCAAAAATTCCAGGCTCGCGCCGCCACCGGTGCTCATGAAAGTCACTTTATTGCCGAGGCCAGCTTGGTTCAGCGCCTTCACGCTGTCGCCGCCGCCGATGATGCTCTTGGCACCCTTTTCAGTCGCTTCGACCACGGCTTGAGCCACGGCATTCGTGCCGCCCGCGAAACGTTTGTCTTCAAAAATTCCCATTGGTCCGTTCCACAAAATCGTTTTCGCGCCAACAATAGCGTCGCGGAATTTCGCCGCCGAATCCGGACCGATGTCCACGCCTTCTTCCGTGTCGGGAATGTTCGGCTCGCTATTCGTGCGCGGATTGATGAGATCAATGACCGGCTTGCCCTTTTTGTTCAGCTTGTCGGTCACGACCGGCGTCGCAACGATGTTGTCAGTCGGCAAAAGAAATTGCACGCCGCGCTTCTTGGCTTTTTCCAACGCCGCGAGCGCCACATCCGTTTTATCCGGTTCAACCAGCGATTTGCCAATCTTAAATCCTTGCGCCAGCTTGAACGTGTAAGCCATCGCGCCACCAATGAGAATCGTATCGGCTTTTTCGAGCAGGCGATCAATGACTTTGATTTTGTCGGAAACTTTTGCGCCGCCGAGAATCACGACGAATGGGTGAATTGGTTTATCAAGTTCGTCACCGAGAAATTTCAATTCGCGTTCCATCAACAGACCCGCCGCGCACTGACCGCCGCGCTTGGCCACAATGCGCGCCACGCCTTCCGTCGAAGCATGAGCGCGATGCGCCGCGCCGAACGCGTCGTTTACATAAACATCCGCGACCTTCGCCAGCTTTTCCGCGAACGCCGGATCGTTCTTCTCCTCTTCGTTGTAGTAACGAACGTTTTCGAGCAAGAGCACGTCGCCTTCCTTCAACGCACCGACGGTCTTTTCAACTTTTTCGCCAATGCAATCATCCACGAACGCGACAGGGCGATGCAGCAGGTCCGCGAGCCGAGCAGCGACTGGCCGCAGAGACATTGTCGCCTCGCGTTGACCTTTCGGACGACCGAGATGCGCGGTGAGAATCAGTTTGCCGCCCTGCTCCAGCAACATCTTGAGCGTCGGCAGAGTTTCCTTGATGCGTGTGTCGTCAGTGATGACCATCTGGCCGTCTTTTTCTTCCAGCGGCACGTTATAATCCACACGCAGAAACACGCGTTTGCCGCGCACGTTCAAATCTCGAATTGTCAGTTTTGCCATAAAATTAATTTCGTTTGATAGGGACGTCGAACGCTGCAACGTCCCCGCGCCGTTCAGGCGCGGAACAATTACGCTCATCGGCGTGTCACCCGCAACCCATTGCGCCGCTAGACGCGGCGCGGACAGCGGAGCCCGCTGTCCCTACCCTTCAAAGGGCGGAGAGAATAGCTCAATCGCAAAGTGAGTCAAAACGATTTCGCGGCGTTTGGATGCAGCAAAATTGCGAATCTATTCGCCTTTTTTGCTCTCCGCTTTGGCCGCGTGCTCCACATGAAACTTATGCAGAAAACGATGCACCACCGGCGCGAACAGAACGCCGACGCTCGTCAGAAACGCCACGCCACTGAACAGCGCGTAACAGCCGGCGAATAATTTTCCCGCGCTCGTTTTCAGTTCCCCAAGCGGACCCATGCCGGAAAGAATCATTGAAGCATTCGCAAACGCATCCAGCCACGACATCTTTTCGAACACGTGATAACCAATCATGCCGAGGCCGAGCGCACCGATAATTATCAGCAGTCCCATCCACGCGCTTCGCGCAAGCCGCGCAAAGAATTGGCGGCGGGGCAAAAGTGGTTTGGAGCGGTGTTCGTACATTGAAAGCAAGACCGCGATTTATTATCCGAAATCAGCTTCCCTCCGCCCGCTCGACCCGCGCACCGAGCTTGCGCAGCTTCGCGTCCATGTTTTCGTAACCACGATCCAAATGATAAACCCGGTTCACCTGCGTTGTGCCTTTCGCG
>JBEEGR010000081.1:0-5381 GCA_041166985.1 Verrucomicrobiota bacterium
ATTTCCAGTTCCTCGTGCGAGCGGCGCAACGCTTCTTCCGTCCGGGCGCAGGCGCAGCGCATTTCCGCCTCGCGCAATTCGCGCATGACTACTGGCACCAGACGCGCCAGCCGGTCTTTCATGATATAATCGTGCGCGCCGGCGTTCATCGCGGCGATGGCGGTTTCTTCCTCAATGTGGCCGGAGACGATGATGAAAGGCAGGTCGAGATGTTTTCGCTTCATCAGTTCGAGCGCTTTGGGCGCGCTGAACTGCGGCATGGAATGATCAGCCAGAATTAAATCCCACGACTGGCGTTCGAGCGCGGCATTCATCGCCACGTCAGTATCCACGCGGGCGCAAATCGGCTCAAAACCCCCGCGTTTCAAGGCAATTTCCAGCAGCAGCGCGTCGGACTCGGAATCCTCGACAAACAAAACCCGAAGCGGCCTTCGGGCAACGGCGCTTCCATTCACGGTTGGATGTGCATTCATAAATTTGCCGAACGGGATTGTTCGGGTAACAACCTTTCGCCCCGACCTCCGTGAATACTGAGTCGGCATGAGAATTTTGTTTATGGGGTCAAACCCGAAGTTTCAAAAAAATACGGATGGACGGATAGACCCATTAACGCAAAGGCGCAAAGGTGTGAAGACGCAAAGAGGTTGGTAGAGAAACTGTGTAATGTGCGGCAAAAGCGGCTTTTCTTTGCGCCTTTGCACCTCCGCGTCTTTGCGTTGAGTGCTTTTACTGCATTGTTCCGGCTGAGACGTGGGAAAATTACTTCCCGGTTTGCTGCACCAGATCCTGACCGATGGCGCGTTCCAGTTGCGCGCGGGCTACGGCGTAATCGCGCAACGCCTGCACTTGCGTGGTGCGCGCCTGCGTCAACGACGTTTCCGCATCCAGCACGTCGAGTTGTGTCCCCGCGCCGGCTTCCGCGCGTGAGCGGGCCAGGCGAAGCGCTTCGTCGGCTTGTTCCTGAACTTTCTGTTGCGAGTCCAAAACTTCGCGCGCTTCGATGAAGGACGAATAAGCCGTGCGCACCTCGAGTTCAATCTGGCGGCTCGTGTCTTCCAAATCCGCTTCCGCGCGCTCGTGCAGTGCTTTCGCCTGAATGACTTTGCCGCGCGTCAATCCACCGTCAAAAATACTCCAACTCAATTGCCCGCCCGCAACCCAGCCATCCACGCCATGTTCAAGACCGCGTTGGAATTGCGAGCTGCGCCAGTCATAACCCGCGAATGCCTGGATGCTCGGCTGATAGCCCGCGCGCGTGTTGATGATATTTTCGCGCTGCAACGCTTCCGCTTTGCGAAGCACGCCAAGTTCGGTGCGTTTTTCCAGCGCCTGCGCCACGGCGGCAGGCAGCTCGATGCTGTATGGCTCGGCTTCAAGTTTGTCGGTCAACTCCAGCGGAACGTCTTCCAAAACATCTTTTGGCAGATTGAAACCGAGCGCGTTCACCAGATTATTTTTCGCGATGCGATAAGCGTTGCGCGCGCGAATCAACGGCGGCTTCGCATTGGCGACCGCAACTTCCGCGCGCAACACATTGAAACGCGGCACCGTGCCCGCCTCGGAGCGGTGTTGCTGATCTTCAAATTCCTTGCCCAGGAGATTTACCGAAGCTTCGTTCACGACAATCTGTTGCGCGGACACCAGCACGTCGTAATACGCAATGCGCGTGGCCAGCAACGTGTTTGCCACGGCGGTTTGGTATTGCAGCAATGCCTGGTCGCGTGTGAGCCGCGAGGCGCGCACGGCGGACATCACGCGCCCGCCTTCATAAACGGATTGCGTGATTTGAATGAGTGAGTCGCGGCTCTGATGCGGCGGGAAATTTGTCGCGCTGGGGAACGTTTCAATCAGGTCCGAGTCGCTGCTGGTGAAATTTCCCGTTGCCTGAATTTTTGGCAGCACCGCCGCCCGTGTCTGCACAACCAATCCGCGCGATGCTTCAAGGTCCGCCCTGGCTTTGCGCAGCCCGCTGTTTTGTTGCAACGAAATATTCAACGCCTCGGCCAGCGACAGCGGATGCGAAATCCACTCGGTGGAATTGGTGGTTGTTTTTGCCTGCGCGTTGAACGCCAGCAACAGGATTGAAACCGCCGCGAACACGTTCAACCCAATGAACCCGTGTTTAACTCTGCGAACTGAGGTCAGCCTTTTCATAGTGACGCAATATTGTAGCTCGGAATTCCGCTGGCGAGTCTTTTCGCCGCCGGGAAAATAGCCTGCTTCGCCTTAAAGTCCAATTTTGTAGCGCTGGGTAGGGTCATTGCGCTGCGATGACCGCGCCGCGTTCAGCGGCGCAACCTGAGGTTCCAAGAATCCAATTCCGCCCGCCGAACGCGGGCGGTGACGCCGCAGCGCGGCGTCCCTACCTTCAAATTGCCTGTAAGGAATTTTTCTTACGCGCCGGCTCAATCAAAAAAAATCCTTTTCCATTTGATTTGGAAAATTCGACTCGGCTAGTCTGTGCGTTCAGTACTCATATGTTTAATTTGTTTGGCAAAAAACCGCCGCAGAAAGGCGGGCCTTTGATGCGGGAACCCACTCCGACGTCTCACGCATCGTCACAAGGTTCGATGGATCGGGGTGGACAAACCTTTTCCAAAGTTTTCCGCTGGCGTCTGCCGGCGGGACAGACTGATGAGCCGACCTCGGTGGAAATCGCCGGTTCATTCACGCATTGGCAGAAAGTTCCGCTCACGCGCGACAGCATTCTCGATGCGTGGCACACGACGCTGCATCACATTCCCGGCAACAAGACGCACCACTACATGCTCTTCGTAAATGGCGAACCGGCGAAGGATATAACCTGTGATGGCCTCGCCGTGCCGCACGGCCCGCAGGAAGAACGCTGCGCGATCACGACTGACCGCGGCCCGAGGGTGTTCATGCTGTTCGCGCAGACGAAGTAAAAACTACTGATGAGATTTGCAGCCTATCTGGAGATTAGACAGCATCGTAATTCTGACCCTTTGTTTTGTCTGGCAACACGAATAATATCAACAAACCAATCCAAGAGAATATGCCAAGGAGTCCCAAAGTAGCTCTGTAACCTTTAGCCATTGCATAGTAGCACAAGCCAACTATCCAGAGTATAGCTCCAACGAAAATGCTAAACCCAAATAAAGTAGCAACCCACTCTGGGAATGCTTTGCTGTGGTTTCCGTTTTTTAGTCCAAGGATAATAATCAAAGCCAACCAACCCATTTGGAGCAAGATTCCGGGGATGCCAAACGCCAGACTTTTACGGTTGTATTTTGTAATCATAGTGACGTGTGGCGCTGTGCTGCCTAACCTACTAGATTAGCTGCGGGGTTTTGCAGTCTATCTAACTTCATGGGTTCACTCTGAGTTTCACAAAATATTTTGTCGAGCGGAATTTCATTAACACCCCGCTTTAGCGGGGTGTTCCCGGCAACGCTTGGTTCTGCCAACCGCTTTAGCGGTTTTCGCGCATTGGCAAACCGTTGAAACGGTTTTTGGTGTCAGGCGTTCGCAAAACACCCAGCTGAAGCAGGGTGTTAATGAAAGGGCTGAACTGATTGTTTGTGCGACAAAGCCGCATTCAAATCTTCTTCAGCAACTCTTTCCACCGTTTCCAACCTTCATCATGCGCTTTTTTGTTGGCGTCGCTCGCATCCGGCGCTTCACCGGCGCGCATGAAACCGTGACCGGCGCCTTCATACGTCACTGGCTCGTAAGTTTTGCCGGCTTTCTTCATCTGCTCGCTCGCTTTCGGAATCGTCGCGCCGATGCGATTGTCGTTGCCGCCGTAAAAACCGTAAACCGGACAATTGATTTTGCTCATCGCCTCTTCAGCGGGCGGCGGACCGTAAAAAACAAATGCGGCTTTGATGTCTTTGTTGCTGGTCGCGTAACGAAACGCCTGGCCGCCGCCCCAGCAGAATCCGCCCACGGCAAGTTTGCCATTGCACGATGGCAATTTAGTGACGTAATCCGCGACGGCATTCAGGTCGGCAGTGACCTGGTCGGCGGGCAAAGAAGTAACGGCTTTGGTGATGGCATCATTGCCGTCGAGTCCAGCCGTGCCTTCGCCATTTTTCCCAAGCCCGGAAAGTAAATCGGGTGCGATGGCAATGTAACCGGCTTCCGCGAGTTGATCGGCTGTGCTGCGCATCCAATCGCTCAAGCCGAAAATTTCGTGAATGATAAGGACAGCCGTCGCTTTGTCTTTCACTTCGGGATACGCGACGAAGCAATTGATTTCGCGATTGCCTTGTTTGACTTTCACCCACTCATGATGACGTGGAGATTTATCGAGACGCGCCTTGGCCCAATCCTGAGCGGACGCGGTGACGAGTGATAATGCAACAGCAACAAGCAGCAGAAGAATTCGTTTCATAGGTTTGCCTTTGGTTGGTGGCAATATAGCGCGGTTTGGTGTTTTGGAAAGCAAGTCAGGTGAGGACCGCGGCTATGTGCGCAGCACTAGCCGCAGCGCCGCGAAAGAGGAACGACACAGGCATTCTTGTACGCAGTCACGCGCGTGAGCCGCTGCGGCTGGTCTGTGACACAGCCGCGATCCGTTCACGAATAGCGCCAAAGCTTTCTTCACTACGTATGGTTGCTTTGTTTCCTCCTGTTGAATCATCGCGCCGGGCTGGAGGCCGACGTTCCTGGGCGCGAGTCGAGTTTTCCCAAAGTCTGCAACCACTGATGCCGTTCATCTTTTGACTTCTTCGAGAGTTTTTCGGCAGCGTCATAAAATTTTTCCAAATCGCCGCCGTTCATTTCGAGCAGGCGCTGAAAGCCGGGCAACAGGTCGTAGTAATTTGCAATGGTGTTGAGTTGCGCATTGTTGATTTCGCGCGCGAACCAGTCGTCGTAGCCGGCGTAACCGCCCCAGTCGGCTTTCATTTTTTCGTAGTCGCGGCGCAGGTCGGCAAAGACGCGTTGTTTTTCTTCGCGCAATTGGGCCGGCGGAAGCGGCGGAGTTTTGGCAGCTTTGATTTTTCCCTCTTGGTCGCGCGTGTCGCCGTAAAGTTTTTCCAGCCGTTCGCGCGTGGCCATGATGAGATGGACGAATTGTCCGTTGCGCTGAAGGGCAATGGCGTAGCGTTCGACGAGATTGGTTTCACCCTGCGCGCGCAACCAGCGTTTCGCTCCTTCCTGGCCGACGGTAGTGGCGAAGGCTTCATTGAAATCGGTATCGCCGCGCGCGAAGAGACGTTGATGGCCGAGTTCGTGGAAAATAACTTCCGCGAGTTCGGGTTCGTTGCGATCCAGAAATGTGTTCAGCACCGGGTCTTTGAACCAGCCGAGCGTCGAATAAGCTTCGATACCGTCCACATAAACATCGTCGCCTTTGGCTTTCAATTGTTCGCCGTAATTTTGCGCGACGCTTTCGGAAAAGTAACCGCGATATT
>JBEEGR010000082.1:0-7588 GCA_041166985.1 Verrucomicrobiota bacterium
CCCTCCACATCAGTGCCGAGCGCGATGACAATTTCTTTGATTGGTTCTGCTGACAGCCGTTTTTCCAGTTCAGCAATGCGCAGGTCTTCCGGTTCAACGCCGTCGAGCGGAGAAATTTTTCCGCCCAGCACGTGAAATTTACCGCGATACGTGCCGGATTTTTCGATGCTCAAAATATCCACCGGCTGCTCGACAATGCAGACGAGCGAAGCATCGCGCCGTGAATCGTCGCAAATCGGGCAAGGAGATTTTTCAGTCAACGCGCCGCAGATGGAGCAAAACTGGATTTTTTCGCGCGCAACGAGGATGGCGGAGGCCAGTTGTTTGACCGAGTCGGTTTCGGATTGAACCAAATGCAAAGCAATCCGCTCCGCCGAGCGCGGCCCAATGCCGGGCAAACGATTCAGCGCAGTGATGAGCGCGGTGATGGATTCGGGAAGGGGCATTGCTGTAGCGGCGGTCTGTGACCGTCGCAAATTAATTCAGCGACGCTCATAGAGCGCCGCTACAAATCAACCGAGACCCGGCATGCTGAATCCCGCCGTGACCTTGCCCATCTCAGCGTTGGAGATTTCTTTCGCTTGGCCGAGTGCTTGATTGGCGGCGGTGATGATCATGTCTTCGAGCAATTGCGCGTCGGAAGGGTTGAGCGCCTGGGGATCAATTTTGATGGACGCAATTGAGCCGTCGCATTTCGCCACGACTTTCACCGCGCCGCCGCCGCTGGTCGCTTCGACTGTGCGCTTGGCGAGGTCGTTTTGGATTTGTTCCATTTGCTGCTGCATGCGCGCAGCTTGTTTCATTAGTTTGCCGATGCTGGACATAGTTTCGTTTAATCGTGAATGGTTAAATCGTTAAATCAGGAGCGGACTTCCACAATCTGGCCTTTGAAAATTTCCAAGGCCTTTTGGATGAGTGGATCATTTTTAAAGTCATCTTTGTTGAAAGCAACTGGAACGGTCTTTTCTTTTGGGGCTGTCGAAGCAATCGCCGATTTTGGCGTGATAGGCGCGACCGTCTTTGACGTTTGCGCAGGCGCCAGAGTAGGCAGGGGAGCCGGCGCCACGACTGGGACCGGACGATTCGCGGGCGCTTCGGCTTTGATAAATTTTAATTGCGAATTCGGATGGCCGAGTTCAGCGAGTTTGGTTTGCAGCAGCGTGTGATTGCGCGCGTTGTCCACGAGCGCGATGTGATCGGCGAACTCCGGGTCGAAGCCGATCGTGAAAAGATTTTTTGCGAAGGACACCGGATGCGCTTCAAGCAGGTAGCTGCGCGTGAATGGACTCGCGCGACCAACCGTTTCAATGAGTCGCGCCCAGAGGGTTTCGAGATCTGAGTCGGCTGGCGCAGCGGCGGCAGGCTGTGGTGTTTCGGCAAAAGCCATTGGAGCGCCGAGCATCGGCTCGGCACGTTGGTTAGCGATTGATTTTTCTGGTTCGGGTTGAGCGGGCGCTCGGCGTTCCGACTGCGAGACAACTGCGCTACTCCCGCCATCGCGCAAATCCTGAAGACGTTTCAAAACCGAATCGAGACTCACGGCGTTGCGCGCTTCGATGGCTTTGAGCAACGCGACTTCGAGCAAAATCTTTTTCGACGCTGCATCACGCAGACGGATTTCCGCATCGGTAAAAACTTCCATGATGCGTGTCAGGCCATCAGCCGTGGCTAGCGCGGATTGCTCGCGCAACGATGCGGTTTCCGCTTCGGAAACTTCGAGCAAGTTCAAATCTCCGCGTGAAACCTGAAAGATCAGGAGGTTCCGGAAATGGTTGAGCAAATCGGAGAGCAGGCGGCCAAGATCCTTGCCATTCTTGGCCAAGTCATTCAAGAGGCGGAGTGTGTCGGCGATTTCGCCTTTCAGGATCGCGCCGGTTAGTTCGAGCAATTGTTTTTGTGCGGTCAGACCAAACATCGAGAGCACGTCGGGCTCTTCGATTTTTCCGCCACAAAAACTGATGAGCTGGTCGAGCGTGGATTCGGCATCGCGCATTCCGCCGTCCGCGCCGCGAGCGATGGCGAAGAGAGCTTCCGGTGAAATCTTCACCTTTTCTTCTTTCGCGATTTTGCTGAGTTGCTCAACGATGAGTTTTGCGGGAATCCGGCGCAGATCAAATCGCTGGCAGCGCGAGAGAATCGTCGGAAGAACTTTTTCCGGGTCGGTCGTTGCGAACATGAACTTCACGTGCTCGGGCGGTTCTTCGAGTGTTTTCAGCAGCGCGTTGAACGCGGCTGTCGAGAGCATGTGAACTTCGTCGATGATGTAGATTTTGAACTTTGAAGAGGCGGGCGCATATTTGCAGGTCTCGCGCAGTTCGCGGACTTGCTCGACGCCGTTGTTGCTCGCGCCGTCAATTTCCAGCACGTCCATCGAACGGCCATCGGCGATTTCCTGGCACTTGGGATCGTTGACATCGAAGTCGGCTTTCGGTCCGCCGGTGCAGTTCAAAGCTTTGGCGAAGATGCGCGCGACGGTGGTCTTGCCCGTGCCGCGCGGTCCGCAAAAAAGATAGGCGTGCGCGATGCGATTCTGCTCGATGGCGTGGGTGAGTGTCTGCGTGACGTGCTCCTGCCCGACGACGTCGGCAAATTTCTGTGGACGGTATTTTCGCGCTATGACTTGATAGGACATTTTTGATTTACGATTTTTGATTTACGATTTATGCGCACATTGGTTTTTGTCAGACAATCGTAAATCGTAAATGGAATGCCAGGGTGACCACGGCAGATACGGAGCAAACTACCGTTGCTGCCTTCCGGCCCTGGCGGGGTTCGTAAGTCCACATTCCGTGGGCCCTGACGATGATGAATGTGCGGCACGTATGCGATGGCTTCAAGGAGAATTAGAAAAAGCTTACGGAGAATCATTGATCCGCTCGGGCGATGCTGGATTTGCACGGCACGATGTCTGGAACCAGCCCAAAGTTCCTTTTTGCGAGGCGTAAAGTGTCCCGAGAATGCGCGTCTCGACGATCAGAAAATAAATTCCCAGCAAATCGGCCATGAGGACGGGAAGCAGCGGGATCGGAAGAATCATTTTTAACACGACGGCGAACAGCCAGCGGGCAAAGAAAACCCCGGCGAAAACCGCCGCGGCGACCGAATACTCTTTTGGCACCCGCAAGATGGATCCGAACGTGAGCAGCGGGTTCAGCGCGGCCAGGGTGTCAAACATAGCTACCACCAGCATCGCCATCGGAAAATAGAAACAAGCGGCCAGCAGAAGAAGCCAGTAGACCCATGGATAATCGCCGCCCGACCAGGCATTGAACACGAGGGCCGGGCCGAAACTGAGACACGCAACGACCAGCAGTTGAAACATCGGGACGACGATGTCGGCCTGCCACTCGGTGAACTCGGGCCAATCGGGAAGCTTTTGATCGCCGCTGGCCGTGGTATGCACAATATTTTTTAAATATGAAAACAAATAGCCGGTGCCGAAGACAAACGTGATGATCACCGCGCGAAATGTCATCGCCCGCAATCCATACTGGGATGCGCGCGTCGAAATGTAGTTGGCGCCGTCCAGGAACCCAAAGAACACCGCGCCGCAGATCAGCAGGATTAAACCATCGCCCACGAAGGGATACTTGAATGCTTGCGGGATGGATTGGAAGAAATTTATTTCTTTTTGCACGTGGGCTTTGACCGAAACGGGAAGAAGCGGCCCCGCGCAAATTTTACACGTCTGCAGGCCGCCGCCGAGTGTGCCGCGTGTATTGACACAGAGGTCGCACAGAAAGCGGTTGCACTTCTCACATTTATGGCGCGCAGGATTCTGAAAATGGTTTTTGCAAAATGTTGGTGCTGCGGATTCGATTTCGGGCAACTTCGGCGGAGGCGGGGAACCTGCGATGGTTGTGGAACTGACGCTGAGAGTATTGAAAGCGGGCGCAGGAATTGATCGAACGCCTGCCGTCACCAGTGGTTCGGTTTGGACAGAGTGCGGTTCGAAGACGTTTTGAATAATTGTGATAGACGGGACGGCTGAAGTAGCGCCGGCTGGCGCAGGGATAGCAAGTGGCCCCGCAGCGGTTGCGGGAAACTCGACGGTCGCAAGCTCAGCAATATTGACCGGCGTTCGCGCTGTTGCCGCCTCGGTGTTTAGAATCATTTCGACGGACCCCAGACGAATGCGTTGGCCCGGCTGAAGAATCTGTTCCTGCACGCGGATTTGGTCCACGAAGGTGCCGTTGGTCGAGCCGAGATCTATAATCCTCACCGAGTCGCCGCTGACGATAATTTCGCAATGAGAACAAGAAACGGAAGCATCTTCGATTTTGAAATGACTCGGTTCGGTTCGTCCGACGTAATTGGAACCGTGTTCAAGTTGAATCTCCCATGCCTGTAGTGTTCCCGGATTGACCGTTAGTCGGTGCATCTGGTTAATAGGTTCCCCATTGAATTGATTGGTAATATTTTACCTAACTTAATTTGTCACGCTTAAACTGGGAATGAGCTTGAAATAAAAAAACGGTTGGTTTATTAGCATTAACCCACCACCACTATGCTGGAAATCAAAGTTCAATGCGACTGCGGGCAGAAATATAAATTCGACGTCGAACCTGTCAACGGCCGGATGCCGCATCCAGTGCATTGTCCGGTGTGCAACCTGGAAGGGACGGAGAAAGCAAATACGGTTTTATTCGAACAAAAAGAAACTACTCCTCCCGCGCCGGTGCTGGTGGGGGCCGCAGTAGCACCGGTTGTTTCTGGAGCGCCTAGACTTCGCATCGGCGGTTCCGCTCATTCGGTTTCGTCGGCCAGTGCGCCACCACCGATTTCTCCCGCAACGCCGGGAACACCACCACCCATTCGTCCGGGTACCCCGGCACCCATGCGCGGTGGCAAGCCTGCCCAGACGGGATCAGGCAAACCCGGAAATTTATCGCTCGGGGTGGTGGGCGCGATTGC
This sequence comes from Verrucomicrobiota bacterium, assembly GCA_041166985.1. Taxonomy (GTDB): domain Bacteria; phylum Verrucomicrobiota; class Verrucomicrobiia; order Limisphaerales; family DASXHY01; genus DASXHY01. Next base: position 4,915 of record JBEEGR010000082.1, read on the forward strand.
TGGCGGCATAGTGGGCGCGGTCGCTATCTTTTTTATCTATAAGGCGATTGGATTTCGTTTCGGATTCATAGTGGGAATCGGAATCGGCGCGCTCACGGGATATGGCGCAAAACTACTTGGCCGTTGCCACACTCCCACGATGGGAGCTATTGCGGCAGCCGTGGCTTTGGTCTGCATTTTCGGAACGCACTACATGAAGGCTCGCAGCATCATGAGGCTCGATAACAGTTCGGTGGACAGCATGTACGAGGAAGAAATGAAAGAAGCCAGAGATGTGATCAAGGAAATGCCCAACGGGACGGAGGATGAAATCAAACAATATCTTGCCAAGGAAACGGTCGCAGAAGGTGAAAAACCGAACTTAAGCCAGATCACAACTGAAGAAGTCAAATCCTACCATGATTTCTCATGGGTAAAAAACAAAGACCTCGTGGACGGCAAAACGACGAAAGACGATTATCGAAAAACACACAATTTGAATTTCGTGACTCAATCCATCATCGGCAAAGTTATTTTTTGGGTGCTGGCCTTGGGGATTTTCAATCTTTTCTCAACCTGTGTTGGCGTCGGCCTGGCCTACAAGTTGGGAACTGGTGAAAAATAAAGTCGCGTTTACTCCGGTTTCACCACCGCCACGACGAGCGACTCCGGCTTCAAATACTTTTGCGCTGCCGCCTTAACCTGTTCCAGCGTGACCGCTTCAAACTTCGCGTCATCCAACTCGGTGCGCTGATAACCCAGACCGTAAAGTTCATCGAGCGCCGTGGCCATCGCGAGGCTGGCAAGGTCCTGGCGCGCGATTTTTTTCTGGCCGATAATTTTGGCCTTCGCGCGTTTCAATTCTTCTGGCGTCAAACCCTCGGTGCGCAACAACTCGGCTTCTTTCAAAATTTCCTTTTCAACCAACTCAGCCTTGGCCGGCTCGGTGCCGGTATAAAACGCGAAGTAGCCCGGAGCGAGTCCGGGAAAGTGTTGTGCGCCGACATAGTAAGCGAGACCAAGCTGCTCGCGAATGCGCAGAAACAAACGCGAACCCAGATCGCTGCACGTCTCCTGCAACAAATCGAGCGCATAACGATCATCGTTGAAAATGGTTGTGCCAGGAAAACCGATGACGAGCACCGCTTGCTTTTTGTCGCGCACTTCCATCACCCGATTGGATGTTGGATGTCGGGTGTTGGATGTTGGATGTTGCTTTGTTTCAGATGAAGTTGGCTGCCACTTCGCAAACGCTTTTTCCACAGCCGACTTAACGTCGTCAGTTTTTACATCGCCAAAAATCGCCAGCACACAATTATTCGGCGCGACGAGTTTCTGGTGAAATGCTTTCAGGTCATTGAATTGAATGCTCGTAATGGTTTCCTCCGTGCCGAGGGCGTCGAGACCGTAACCGGAATTGCCAAATAATGTGCGGCGCATTGCGAGACTGGCGCTTTTCAGTAAATCATCTTTTCGCCCTTCAATATTGGCGATTTGCACTTCGCGCTCGCGATCCAATGCCTCGGATGGAAATGTCGGATTCAGCAAAGTATCAGCGATTAAATCCAGGCCGGTCGCGAAATCACTGCTCAACACTTCCGCGTTCACGCCAAAGCTGTTGTTGCCGCCATAAGAATCAAGACTGCCGCCGACCGATTCGATTTCGGTCGCGATTTGTTCGGCGCTGCGTCGGGTTGTGCCTTTGATCAACATCTTGGCAAGCAACTGCGTGATGCCGTTGTTCTCGACGGTTTCAGCGAGCACGCCGCCTTTGAACGCGGCGCGAAATTCTACAAAAGGCAATCGGTGATTTTCTTTCACGAGCAGCCGCAGACCGTTCGGCAACTCAAATTTCTGAATCGGCTGGTCAGTATTTGTTTCAGTGGTCGCGGAAATTTTCGGCGCAGCGCCTTCCGGCAATAATGCGTAAAGCGTGCGGTTCTCCGCTGAAAGATATTCGCGGGCGACGCGTTGAACATCGGCGATGGTGACGCGTTTGACGGCGGCCAGATAACGTTCGGAAAAAGTCAGGTTATTCGCCGCCAGCCAGCTTGAGCCGAGATCGTGTGCCTGGCCGTCCATCGTTTTGCGTGAAGCGAGCGTGGCGGAGATGAATTGCTTCACCGCTTTGCTGAGTTCGTCAGCGGAAATCGGCGCGGCTTTCATTTTTTCCACTTCAGCGAGCATTGAGTCGCGCGCTTCGGAAAACTTTTCCGCATCCACCACAGCGCTCATGCCGAACAAACCGGGATTACCGGGACTATACGTCCATGAATCCACGTGATGCACGACTCCCTGTTTCTCGCGAACTTCCTGATACAGCCGCGAACTCCGTCCATGGCCGAGCAACACCGCGAGCACATCGAGCGCAGGCACATCGGGATGGCAAAGCTCGGGAATGTGCCACGCGAAATGCACATGACCCAGTTCAATAACAGCTTCCTCGATGATTTCGCGGGGCGCGGTTTGTTTTGGTTCCTCGGGCAGCACAACGGCTGGGAGTGCCTTCGCTTTTGATTTTGCGTAAGCTTCACGGATTTGCGCGATGACTTCGTCGGCTTTTATGTCGCCAGCGATGACGTAGAAGACATTGTTCGGCGCATATTTCTCCGTGTAGTAATTGCGGATGTCGTCGGGCTTGAGTTCGTTGAAAATATCGAGATAGCCGATGACGGTGAAGCGATACGGACTGCGC
>JBEEGR010000083.1:0-6287 GCA_041166985.1 Verrucomicrobiota bacterium
CATGCGTGGCGACGACGACGGCATCAATATCTTTTCGCTCCAGCATTTTTCGGTAGTCACCGTATCCTTCACAGCCTTCGCCGACCTTCGCCTTCGCCAGTTCAACGCGCTTGGTGTAAAGGTCGCAGACGGCCGCCTGCGCGATATTTTGTTCCGCCGCGTAGTTTTTTTGATTGGAAACATGGCTCATGCCCATGCCCGGTGAATTTGACGGCGCGCCGCCAATGCCGATGTAGCCAATCACGATGCGATTGTTCGCGCCGATCACATTGGCTGACGGGGCCTGGTTTTGCCCGTAAACCGGAGTTTTAAACATGGAAGTTGTCGCCACGGCGGCCGCCACGGTTGCGGTTTTCCGGATGAAATCGCGGCGGGTGAATGAGTCTGCGTTGGAAGATGTATTATTTTTTTCCATAAATTTTATGGCTGTAATTTAGTGTGATAGACGCAGAGTAACGCAGGAAGGTTAATGGTCAATGATGAGTTGCGAAAAGTTGAAGGAGGAGTGTGCGAATGATGGCTTGCGACGGATGGAAATTTTTTGCTCCTTCCTCAACGTTTCTTCCGCCACCAAATCAACCATTCCAATCCCGCGCGGTTCGGATACGAGCGCGGCATGTATTCTTCCACAAGATCGAAATGCGGCGAGAACCGTCGCTGTAACTCCTCACGCGTCGTGCCGAAGGGCGGGCCGTCTTTATCGGGGATTAAATAATGCACGGCGAGAAATTGGCCGTTCGGCTTCAGCCAGTGCAACAACGCGCGAACGTAATCATCGCGTTCGTTCGGCTGAATCGCGCAAAACAACGTATGCTCGAACAACCAATCGAATTGAAACGGCGGTTCGTCGCGCAGGAAATCGGCGAGTTGAAATTTCGCGGAAAGGCCGGCCGCCTTCGTTTTTTCAGTGGCCAGCGGAATTGCGCTGGGCGCCAGGTCAAAACCGTAAGCCTGAAAACCTGCGCTGGCCCAGGCACGAACATCGTGACCTGTGCCGCATCCGGGAATGGCGACCGAACCGCGCGGTAACTCGGGATGCGCCGCCAGAAAATCCACCAATCCGGGCGAGGCTTCGCCTTTTTCCCACGGCATGTCGCCGGTTTGATAACGGTTTTCCCAAAATTCCTGGCTCATTGTTAAACGTAAATTGTTACATTGTTGTATCGTTACATCGGATTGGGCTTTACCGATTTAACGCTTCACAATTCACGATTCAACGAATTCTGAATTTGTCCATCCACCAGATGAATCACTTTGGGCGCGCGCGCGGCGACTTCGGAATCGTGCGTGGCGATGACCAAGGTGGCCTGGCGTTCTTCGCGCAGCGAGCAGAGGAGGTCAATGATTTCCGAGCCGGTGTGTGAATCGAGATTGCCGGTCGGTTCGTCGGCCAGAATTAAATTCGGTTGGTTGATCAATGCGCGGGCAATCGCCACCCGCTGGCGTTCGCCGCCGGAAAGTTCGGTGGGCCGATGATCCATGCGGTCTTTCAAGCCGACGCGCGCGAGCAATTCGGTGGCGCGAACCTCCGCCGTGCGGGCTGAAACGCGGGCAATGCGCGCAGGCAGGCAGACATTTTCCAGCGCGTCCAGTTCCGGCAACAGATGATAAGCCTGAAAAATAAAACCTACTTTGAAATTTCGGAAGTGCGCCAGAGCTGGTGTGGAAAAATCGGCGAGATTTTCTCCCGCAAACCAGATTTCGCCTTTGTCCGGCGAATCGAGTCCGCCGAGCAAATGGAGCAACGTGCTTTTGCCCGCGCCCGACGCGCCGCGCAATGCGAGGAATTCTCCGCCTTGCACATTGAGGCTCAACTCGCGCAACACGGTGAGCGAACGTTTGCCCATCGCGTAAGTTTTGCTGACGGCGCGGGCGGAGACGAGCGGTTCACTCATAGCTGGGCCTCCAAAGTGGCGTTTTAACATCCAACATCCAACATTGAACGCTCAACATCCAAAGCAAGGCGCGCTGGAGCCTCGGCGGATGTTCGATGTTGGGTGTTCGATGTTGGATGTTTCCCATTTTCCTATTCATAACGCAACGCCTCCACGGGGTTTAATCGGCTCGCATATCGCGCGGGAAACGCCGCCGCGCACAAACAAATGATCAGAGACCCGCCGCAAATAATCGCGATGTCTCCCGGCACAATCAGCGCGGGCAATTGCGTGAAACCATAGATGGACGCAGGGAAAAGTTCCATGCCGGTGAGCCGTCGCATGAGGTCGAGAAATTCGTTGCGGTAATGCAACGCCAGCAAGCCCATCGTCAAACCGGAAAAAATGCCAAACATACTCACGACTAGGCTTTGTCCCATGAAAACCCACATCACCTGTCGGCTCGATGCCCCAAGCGCTTTCATCGTGCCGATTTCGCGTGTCTTCATTACCACGAATGTGATCGTGGTGCAGGTGATGCCAAACGCGGCGACGATGACGATGAAAAATAAAATATAGAGCATCAAATTTTTTTCTACGATGACGGCGGCGAGCATCGGGCTTTCCTCCAGCCAGGTTGAAATGCGATAATCCGGGCCAAGAGTTGATTTCAGTTGCGTCTTGGCCGCGTTGGCCTTGAAAGGGTCCTGCAACATGACCATCAAACCATGCACGCTGTCACCGATGTCGAACATATCCTGCGCATTTTCCAATGACACCACCACGACTTGCGCATTGAAATCATAATAGCCCACATCAAAAATCCCGCGCACTTCATATTCAGAGGGCAATGGCGCAAACTCTTCTCCTTTTCTGCGGGCTTCCTGTAATTTTTTCAGATCGCGAGGCCCATATAGATTCACGAGATCGCCGACGCGCAACTCCATTTTTTCCGCGAATACATTTCCAATTAAAATTCCTCTGCCGCTGACATCAAAATTTCCCGTGACGATGCTCGACGGCAAAGTGCTGACATTGGTTTCTGCCTGCGGGTCGATCCCCCGTATGTTCGGCGCATAAGTCAGGGCCTGGCCATTAGCCGGCTGAGTTTCAACCATCACGGGGCCCATGATAAATGGTGCAACGCCTTTAATGTTTTTATTGGAGGCAACGCTGCTTGCGACGGCGGAATAGTTTGTCAATGTAGATTCATTTTGAAGGACATGAAGATGCGCATTGAACCCGAGAATCGTATCGCGCATTTGTTTGTCGAACCCGCTCATCACACTGATGACAATGATCAATACAGCCACGCCGAGCGCCACGCCGATGATAGAAATCAAAGTGATGATGGAAACGAACGTCCGCTTGGGCCGCAGGTAACGCAGCGCCAGCAGCAGTTCGAATGGCAGCCGTGACATGCGCGGGAAACTAAAGGTCGGCTGCGCGCGTGTCAACGAGGGGAGCAACCCGGTGGGAATTGGGAGCGCGCCCGCCTCGGGCGCAGTTTTTCGCGCCCTCGCGGAAAACATCAGGCGCGGCGAAAAATCAAAACGCTGACTTTGCTCGCCTGCGCATCACTGAACGCGAGGCGCTTTCAGCGACGCCCGGGGCGGGCGTGCTCTTTTTTTGAAATTTGTGAATGTCCTGTTAATAAAATCCGCCCCGCGTTTCTTGACTTACCCGGCCTCGCAATTCACTCTCAACTTCAGTTTTACCATGAGCAACTCACTCTTTCAGAATTTTAAAATAACCGGCGTCGTCTGCCTCGCGCTGGCCTTGTTTGCCAGCCGGCTGGGCGCGGCAAATACCGGGACGATTCCGCCGGTGGATGTCGCCACCCAGGCCGAAACCAGCGCTTCTTCCAATGACGCCGCCCGCATTTATCTGCAGATTCAGGAGCAAATTCACGCCACGCAACTGGCCATTGAACAAAACCGCGAAGCCGCCGAACTCGCCGCCGCGCAGAATGCCGAGGCGCTTTCCAATCGTTTGCAGGCCATGGAACAATCCATGATCGCGCAACGCGCCAATGAACTTGAAGCCATGCAAAGCACGAACCGTTTGATGTTGCTCATGCTCGGGTTGGTCGCGGCGGTCGGTTTCATGGCGGTGTTGCTCACGGCCTATTTTCAATGGCGCGCGATTCATCGGCTCGGACAGATTTCCGCCGCGTTGCCGGTGGCAAACAGAATGGGAGCGTTGCCGGAAATTTCCACGATGGGTTTGGCCGAACGCCAGTTGTCCAGTGGCGCGGTGGAACAATCCAACAACCGTTTGCTCGGCATGATTGACCATCTCGAAAAAAGAATTGCCGAAATGGAACAGGCAACCCGGCCATCCTTGCCTGAGCCTGCCGCCGCGATGGAATCCAGCGAATCATTTTCGACGGCGTCCGAAATGACGGAGGTTGCGCCCGAAAAGTCCGCGCACATCACGCTGCTGCTGGATAAAGGGCAATCGCTCCTCAATCTCGAACAGGCGGAAGATGCGATTGCTTGTTTCAACGACGTGCTCATGATGGAGCCGAAAAACACCGAAGCGCTTGTCAAAAAAGGCGCCGCGCTGGAAAAACTCCGCAAGCTGGATGAGGCGATTGCGTGTTACGACCAGGCCATTGCCGCCGACAGTTCGATGACCATTGCGTATCTTCAAAAGGGCGGATTGTGCAATCGGCTTGAGCGGTTCAGCGAAGCGATGGAGTGCTACGAACAGGCATTGCGCACTCAGGAGAAGAAACGGGCGGCGTAAAAAAGGATAGAATAACCCGATGAGAAAACGAAGGTAAATGTTATGGCGGATGAACCAGCAACGGTGTGTCCTTGGTGCGGGCGTGAGAATCTACAAAGTCTTTCCGCTTGCGCTGAATGCGGCACTATCTTGGTGAATGCCCCTCCGGAAGTTAATTTCCAACCAAAGAGAAAATCTAAGGAACTGGCGGTTTGTCTTGCGCTCTTGCTGGGCCCCCTCGGCCTTTTTTACGCGAATGCTTGGGGAACGGGATTTGTAATGATTCTGGCCGCAGCACCTTTCGTAATTACGCATACGGGAGGTCTTTGGATTACATTTGGGGTACGAGTTATTTGTGCGGTATGGGCGTTTGTTTTGGTGAGGGATCAAGATGAAGCTCCAAATGCGCGGCGGGACTCTTTACGACTGCTTGATAGGGCTGCGCGCTTGGAAACTCTCGATCGAAATAAAGCAATTGCGGTTTACGGGGAAATCGTCAAACGGTTTCCTAATACTTCTGCAAGCAAAGAGGCAGCGCGGAATATTCAAACACTTGCCGAACGACCAACAACTGTAACGTAATTTTTTTGATCTTTTGAATGAGCTGACGATCGTTCAATTCTGAGAAGTGCGCCGCAGGCTGGACTCGGAAAATACCAGCGGCTGGGTTATCGCCAGTGGCGGAGCCGCCGTGGTTATCGAAGGAGCGGCGGTGAAAAGCATTTCGACTGACCCGATGTGAATCCGCTGTCCGGATTGAAGCGTGGCCGCTCGCACGATGTGACCGTTGACGCGCGTGCCGTTGGTGGAATCGAGGTCTTTAATCATGACGCCCGTGTCAGTGACAATTATTTCGCAGTGACACACCGAGACGGAAGAATTGTCTATCTGGAAATCGTTGCTCGGGCCGCGGCCGAAACTGTTGGAGCCGGTTTTCAGGCGCAGTTCCCACGCGTCCGGTTCTCCTGGGTTCACGGTCAACTGATGGCCGCCGCGTTTGTGGTCGAGCTGTTTCTTGACGATCTCAAGTTTGGCCTGGATAAGTTCGCGGTTCTCTTCGCCTTTCATCACCAATTTCTTTTCCAGGTCCCAGATTCGGCGCTGATATTCCTGCAAGCGGTCCTGCAACGGCGCTTGAATTTTTTCCAGGCGCGCCTCGAGTTCGGCCATTTCGTTGATCGCGATTTGTTGCGCTTCCAGCAGCCGCGTTCGTTGCGAAATCAATCCACGCACTCCGTGGTCGGCCAGCCAGCGCGCCACTTGCGACATGACCCCGGCGCGCATTTGTAACTGCGCTTTTTCGGCGGCGCGCGCGTGTTCCTGCCAGGAATTGCCGGAAGCCGCGTTTGCCAGATCGCCACCGGCAATCGGAACCGGGAAAAGCATCACCGGCTGGCGAAGACGCGTCAGTTGCCAAACCGCGAGGACAAGAATCAGAACCGCCGCGACCAGTCCTCCGACCAGCCACGGAGCGGGTTTGCGGGTGTCGGCAGTTTTTGTCTGGTCATTCATCAGCGCAACCAGTTGCTGCAATCCTCCCAGGGCCGCTTTTTCCTTCAGTTGATCGAGCGCGGGTTTTGATTTTTTTTAAATCGCCTGGCCGCGCCGGGCCAGAATATATCCGGCGGCATAATTGTCTGACACGAGAATGTTCCCGGTGCGTTGGGTTTGGAGTTCCCGCGT
>JBEEGR010000084.1:0-5597 GCA_041166985.1 Verrucomicrobiota bacterium
ATCTTCAGGGGCGCGGGCGAAGCTCACTTTTAAGCAATCGTGAAAGATTCTCATTAACACCCTGCTTTAGCTGGGTGTTACGCGCGAGGCAGGATATCAACAACCGCTTTAGCGGTTTTTCCGTCCGTTGAATCGCTAAAGCAAAACCTCTCTCTCGACTTGCACGTCAAATTGCGCAAAACTAAACGCGAGTTGAGTGTGTTGATTAAATCTGTTATCTGAAATTGCCATGCGCCTGCTGCTTCATTACGGTCACGATCACGGCCATTCCGATCATCCCGGTAATTTTCACGAACGCGAACGCCCGCTGGACCGCGATTTCCAACAGCGTGCCTTCACTGTCGGGGTCGGCGGGCCGGTCGGCAGCGGCAAGACTGCGTTGATGCTGCAACTCTGTTTGAAACTGCGGAATAAAATGAATATCGCCGCCGTGACGAACGATATTTTTACCCGGGAAGACGGCGAGTTTCTGACCAAACACAATGCGCTGCCGGCGGAACGGATCCGCGCGGTGGAAACCGGCGGTTGTCCGCACGCAGCCATTCGCGAGGACATTTCATCGAATCTCCTCGCGCTGGAGGAACTTCACCGGAAATTTAATCCTGAAATACTTTTCATCGAATCCGGCGGCGACAATCTTGCCGCCTGCTTCAGCCGCGAACTCGCGGACTTCACGATTCAGGTGATTGACGTGGCGGGCGGCGACAAAATTCCGCGCAAAGGCGGGCCCGGCATCACGCAAACCGATTTGCTGGTCATCAACAAAACCGATTTGGCCGAAGCCGTCGGCGCGGATTTAAAAACGATGGAGCGCGACACCAAAAAAATGCGCGGCAACGGGCCATTCGTGTTCGCGCAGGTGAAGCACGGTGTCGGTGTGGACGAAATCATCAAACACATTCTACACGCGTGGCAACATGCGTGTGGCGTCGCTCATTGAACCCGACTTCGCGAACAATTTTATGAAGAAACTTACGCTTCCGTTACTGATTGGATTGCTGGTGTGCGCCGGTTGCGCGCGGCATTACACCATTACGATGAACAACGGCAACCAGATCGGCGCGCGCGGTCGCCCAAAGAAAAAAGACGGCGCTTACGTTTTTAAAGATGCTTCCGGCAGGCAAACGTCTGTTTCCGCGGGTAGCGTGAGTGAAATTGCCCCGGCTTCCGAGGTTAAAGGTAAAAAAGAACCGTTCAAGCCTTCGACGATGCGCTGAGAAATTTCTCGGCGTACTTGCCGAGCAGGTCTGCCTCAAGATTCACCGCGTCGCCAACTTTCCGCTCGCGTAAGGCGGTCACTTCGTAAGTGTGCGGAATAATCCAGACGCGAAAACTTTTATTGTTCACCCCCGCCACCGTCAGGCTCATGCCGTCCAGGGCAATGGAACCTTTCATGATCACGTAACGCAGCACTTCTTTCGGAGTGGCGACATCGAGCACGTGATCAGCGCCTGACTTTTCCCAGCGAACAATTTTTCCAATGCCATCAATGTGTCCAGTGACAAAGTGCCCGCCGAACTCGCCATCCGCGCGCATGGGGCGTTCGAGATTTACCAATGAACCGGGTCTGGCGAATTGCAGATTTGTCCGTTCCCACGTTTCCTGAAGCAGGTCGAACCGGGCAAGCTTGAATTTTCCGCGCGCCGTGAGCTTCACAACTGTCAGACAACAGCCGTTCACCGCTACGCTGGCACCGATTTTCAAACTGCGGCCGCCGAATTTCGCGCGCACCGTGAGGCCGATGGACTTGGCCGTCGGTTCGATGCGCTCGATGGTTCCGGTTTCTTCAACGATGCCTGTGAACATATTTTGGAGTTTCAGCTTGTTTTAGTTTTGCTTTTGCGCGAGGGAACACAAGCTAAAGCTTGAACTCCAACTCGGGCGGTCAGCAGTAGATCATCTCCAAGATTTTTCCATTCCACTTCGCATAACTGGATTGCGTCCACCAGTTTAGTCACGCCATCGCCGGCCACCGCTTTGCGCGAATCCCGACCGCCGAGAATTTTTGGCGCATAAAAGAACGCCACGCGTTGAGCAAGACCGCCCAGCATAAAAGACGCGTTCACTTCACCACCACCTTCGACCAGCAGGCTGGTAACGTTCTCCGTACCGAGTTTTTTCAATAGCCAGCCTAAATTCAATTTTGAATTGATCGTTGGTGCAACGAGAACATTCACGCGTTTGGCTAATGCGTTCACACGGTTCTTCGGCGCGTGTTTGCTCGCGACGATGGTTGTCAGCGCCGCAAATTTATCGCGCACTACTTTCGCGTTCAATGGCGTGCGCGCCATCGAATCCAAAACGATCCGGCGAAGCAACTTTGGACTTTGGACTTTGGACTTTGGACTTCCAGCTGGTCGAAACGTCAGACTCGGATCATCCGCCAAAACAGTATTCACCCCAACGAGAATGGCATCGCGGCCTTGCCGCAGTTTCATCCCGTAAGCGCGCGCTTTTTCGCCGGTGATCCATTTTGATTCCCCCGAAGCCGTGGCAATTTTTCCATCCAATGTCATCGCCGCTTTCACGGTGACGAACGGCGTGCGGTGAACGATCCAATGATTAAACGCTTCGTTTAGTTTTGCGCACTCCTCGCCTAAAATTCCGTGAACGACTTTAATTCCCGCACGTTTCAAAATTTTGAAAGCTTTGCCGGAATGATCTGGATTCGGATCGGTCGCGCCAACGACCACGCGTTTGATTTCTGCGGCGATAATCGCTTCCGTGCATGGTGGTGTGCGGCCATGGGTGCAACAGGGTTCAAGCGTGACATAAAGCGTTGAGCCTTTTGTGCTGAAACCGTTTTCCTTGGCCACACTCAACGCTTCAATTTCCGCGTGCGGCAAGCCCGCGCGCCGATGCCAGCCGCTGCCAATTATTTTTCCACCTTTGACCAATACTGCGCCTACCATCGGATTGGGCGAAGTCGCGCCGTAACCGCGCCGGGCGAGCTGGAGGGCGAGGCGCATAAATTGGGTGTCAGACATCGGACGTATCGTAAGCATTGTGACGCGGAGTCTCAAATTCAAAGGAAGGCCAGTTCCGATGGGAAGTGAATTTATGAAAAGACCACAGCGGTCACGGACCGTTGCAACCTCATTTCACGGTTTTGAAACCGGAGATAACTTTCGTGCTGGTATTATTCTGGACGGGCGATCACGGCGCAGTTAAGAGCGGAGTCAAGGTAACGTAATCCACATTAAGGCCACCGTTGCCACCGTTAAGCCGGATGACATTTGTTGCTCCGGGTTGAAGCGGGACTGTCAGACACGAATCGTCGGTGAAAACGCTCCAGCCAGCCGTAGAAAAAGTATTCAAAAATGAATAATCAGCGCCATTTACAGTTAAACGCAGCTTTGAATGACTCTCGGCGGTGGCATAATGAATATCAATGGTCGTCAGGCCGCCGCTGGGTCCGCCATCCACAGCATTAAATTGCACGTAAGAATTTGCCGCCTGGAGATTCTGCACGCATTTGCCACCCGAGGCCGCGCTGTCATTCATCACCGTGGCGCCATTGACGAGCAGGCCGCTTTCGGCTTCATATTTGATTGAGTTGGTATTTGGTTCAGGTGCCGAACCCACAGCGGACACGCCGTTTTGGGTTTGAATCACTTTTAAAATATTTCCATTCGCATCAAAGTTCAAACGATCAACACATACTGATCTCAAATTGCCCCGCCCGGACAGAGATTTGTTGTGATAAAATTGATACCATTGGCCTTTGTATTCCACCACCGAGCCGTGGCTGGTATCGCAGCCGGTCGGATCCAGATATACGCCTTTGGATGTCCATGGCCCCAGCGGATGGGCGCCGGTCGCATATTGCAAACGATTTGAGCCGCGCAAATTATCGGCATAAGTCAAATAATACAAATTGTTCCGTTTAAACACCCAGGCCGCTTCATGAAAATCGTCCAGACCCGTCATGGCCTGGACGGCTCCATCAATTTCAGTCATGTTGGGCTTCAGCTTCACCCCGGCACAATGGCCGCCGCCGCCGTAATAAAGGTAGGCCTGTCCGTCCGTATCAACAAATACTGCCGGATCAATCATCGCGAAACCGCCAATGCCTTCAATATAACCACCGGACGTGAAACCACTGGCAGGCTTGAGACTGGTGGCCACGCCGATTTTCCAGGTTTTATTCCAATCGGTGCCGCTGGGGTGCGGGAAATAGAAATAGTATTTACCGTTTTTGAAAGCGCAGTCGGGCGCCCACATAAATCCACCTTCCGGCCGGCCCCAGGCGACCTGGCTGGCGTTGAGAATTTCGCCTTCATCCCGCCAGTGGACCATGTCATCGGTTGAAAAAAACATGATACCTGTCCATGAGATCGCAGCCCCGCGGCGGGTCAATATCGCGTGACGGATAAACATAAAGCCGTCCATCCGCCCACACATGCGCTGATGGATCTGCCGTGTAAATGCTGGTGATGAAAGGATTTGCTCCAAAACTCGTCAGTGAAAACGAGGCAAGCGCAGTCAGCGCGGAGAGTAAAATCGGGCGCATTATCCGTGCAGTCCCATGTCCATTTAATTGTTTTAACATAATACTTTGTTTTTCGAACGAGTAAGCTGAGAAGTTATATTCATGTGAACACCTCTTTCAAGCCATCCCCAAATGCGGGGAGAATGCGATCATCGCGCAGCTTTAATTTCCACGGGCGCAGACATGGTCATAACGCAGGGATTTTGAACCGCCGAGGCGTCGATCAAGGTGATTTGATTGTGTAGAATCGCCCGGCTTGATTGGTTGCGCTGGTGTCGGTGAAGATGGCGTTCGTGTTGCCGAATATGCCGTCGCCTACGACAGTCCATGCCGATTGCGGCACGGTCAGATCGTCGGACGCGAGCACCTGATACGTCTGATTGGTTGGGCCGGAAAACGTCAACTCGAAGCCGCTCATGTCAGGCAAAATCTGTTCGCCCACGATTTGTGGCGCCTGATAAATAACCGTTAACGTGGCGGGGTTGCTATTGGTGCTGAGACCGCCAGTAGTTACGGTGGCGAGGTAATCGCCGACATTCGCCGGGCCAACCGAAGCAATGCTCAACGTGCTGTTCGTTTCGCCGGCGAGAGAATTGGTCCCCAAATACCATTGATAACTTGGCGGCGTGCAAGCCGTCGCGCTCACGCTGAAGTTCGCGCTGGTTCCGGCGTAGTTTGTCACACTTACAGGTTGGCTGGTAATTACCGGCGCAGCCGCGCCAACTCCGGCGAGCGCGAGAGTGAATGGATTGCGGTTCGTGTCATTGTTGGTGATTTGCAGCGTCGCGGTGCGCGTACAACCGCCGGTGGGCGAGAAAATAATTTTGAAAGTCACGCTGCCATCCACAATCACCGAGGCGGGCAAGGTGATTCCACTGACAGTGAAGTCGCCCGCATTCGCGCCGGTGACGACCATATTTGAAACAATCAAAGTAGCGCTGCCGGAATTCGTGACGGTGAATGTGTTAGTCACGCTGACGCCGACGTTGACCGTGCCGAAGGACGCCGCGCTGGCTCCGTTGGTGAGGATGACGCCAGATTGAAGAACTCCAATGGTCGGCTGCGTCAGGAACATATCGCTCAAGTTGTTCACCGTGGCGACATC
>JBEEGR010000085.1:0-4241 GCA_041166985.1 Verrucomicrobiota bacterium
AACCGGCATCGAACAAATGATGCACGAGCACCAGGAACAATCCGCCCAGGCAAACGCTCAGGCAGAACATGAACGCGAGCAGCCAGGAGAAAGCGAATTCGTTGCGGTTCGCAAAGAAACCGATCAACGCGAGCACGGCGCCGACACCCATGAGGAGGGTCGGCAAGTTCCGCCATTTGGACAAGTCCAGCGGCGGCAGCTTGGCAGATTTGGTTTGCGAACTCATATTACTTTTTCAAAGTGGCGCTCAGACTCTGCGGCAAATCCTCGACGGTTCCGAGATGGCTTAATTGCAACGCGCGCAGATACGCGATGACGGCCCAGCGATCTTCCACCGGAACGTTGGGGCCATACGCGCCCATCAGATTTTTGCCGTAAGTGATCGTGTTGAACAACTCGCCATCAGTCATTTCCACGATCCGCTTGTCGTGCAGATTGGCGACAATCGCCATCGCGCCGACTTTCTTGGTGATGCCGTTCCCCTCGCCGGACTGGCCGTGGCAAGGCGTGCAATAAATTGTGAAACGTTGCTGACCGCGTTTCATCAGTTCCGCCGAAATCGGGAACGGATTGTTCTCGACGAAATTGGTCGTGCCGATCGCGCGTCCGGTGTAAACCGGCGAGTCTTCATAGGGATAAACCCATTTGTCACCGACCTGCAGCGGCTTATGTTGCGCCACGGTCCCGGCCACGGGCAATTGCGAACTGGTGCCGTTGGCGAAAAATTCATTCGGCGTTTGCGGACGCAGCTTGAGCTGGCGTTTCATGTCCGGGAAAATGTAGAGCGGCGTCTTGCGCGACATGGTGCCGCGTTTGCCCGCAACGCCCATCACGATCACGATGCACAGTCCGAAAATTAAAAGGAAGTAGCGCATTATTCCTCCACCGCCTCGATGTGGTTGCTGCCCGCGGCTTTTAACATGGCAACCGTGTTTTGCTCCGAATACTTCGGGTCTGCGGTTTCAATCACGAGAAAATATTTATCATGCGTCACCTGCGAGAAGCGGCGGTGTTTGAGCAGCGGATGATGCAAACGCGGCAGGCGATTCAAAAACAACATGCCGCCCAGCGAACCGAACGCGCCGAACAAAATGGTCAGTTCATACGACGGCGGAAAGGCCGAGAACGGGCTGAACATCGGCTTGCCGCCAACGACGATGGCGTAGTTGACCGCGTTCATCCACCAGATCATCAACATGCCGGTCGTGTAACCGGTCACGCCGCCGAGAAAAGCGAACCAACCGACTTTGGAATTTTTCAATCCCATCGCCTTGTCCATGCCATGAACGGGAAACGGAGTAAACACGTCCCACTTGGTGAAGCCGGCGTCGCGGACTTTTTCCGCCGCGTGCATGATGCCGGCGGTAGTCGTGAATTCGGCGATTACGCCGTATTGTTTCGCGGTGCCGTTCATGTCGTCACTCCTTCTTCATCGTCGGGAATCACTTCTTCGTGTTTCGCGCCGCCGAGCGGATGATGCGGGTCGGCCTCGGGCGTCACGCCTTTGACTTCCGAAATCGCGATCATCGGCAAAAAGCGGATGAACAACAAAAACATCGTAAAGAATAATCCGAACGTGCCGATGAACGTGCAGACGTCCACCCAGGTCGGTTTGAAATAACCCCAACTGCTCGGCAGAAAATCGCGGTGCAACCCGATCACGATGATGACGAAGCGTTCAAACCACATGCCCACGTTCACCACAATCGAGATGATGAACACGACAATCAGATTTTGCCGGAACCATTTCATCCAGAAAAGCTGCGGCACAATCGTGTTGCAGATAATCATCGGCAGCCAGCCCCATTGATACGGGCCGAGCGCGCGGTTCATGAAATGAAATTGTTCAGCCGCGCTGCCGCTGTACCATGCGATGAAAAATTCCATCGCATACGCGTAACCGACAATCGAACCGGTCGCGAGCGTCACTTTGCACATGATATCAATGTGCCGCATCGTGATGATGTCTTCGAGCTTGCACATCGAGCGCAACGGAATCAGCAGCGTCAGCACCATGCCGAAGCCAGAGAAAATCGCGCCGGCAACGAAGTACGGCGGGAAAATAGTCGTGTGCCAGCCGGGCAATTGCGACACCGCGAAGTCCAATGACACGATGGAATGCACGGACAACACGAGCGGCGTCGAGAGACCGGCGAGAATCAGATACGCTTTTTCGTAATTGCTCCAATGGCGATTCGAGCCAGTCCAGCCGAGTGAGAACAGGCCGTAGAAAAATTGGCGCGTCTTGGTTTTCACGCGGTCACGCATCACGGCGAGGTCGGGAATCAATCCCATGTACCAGAACAACACTGACACCGTGAAATAAGTCGAGACAGCAAACACATCCCACATCAGCGGCGAACGGAACTGCGGCCAGAGACCTTGATATGTCGGAATCGGAAACAAAAACCAATCATACCAGACACGACCCACGTGCATGGCCGGATAAATTCCCGCGCACATGACAGCGAAAATGGTCATCGCTTCCGCAGCGCGATTCACACCCGTGCGCCAGCGTTGACGCAGCAAAAAGAGAATCGCGGAAATCAACGTTCCGGCGTGACCGATACCGATCCACCAGACGAAATTGATGATGTCCCAGCCCCACATGACCGGACGCATATTTCCCCACACGCCAACGCCGGTAGTAATCTGATACGTCAGCATGAAGCCCAACATGCCCAGGCAAAGCAGGCTCGGAATGAACGCGGCCCACCACCACAACGGCGCGCTGCCTTCCGTGACCGCCATCACGCGGTCAGAAATCCAGCCAATGCTGCGCTGGTTGTTGACGAGCGGAATGCGTTGCAAATCCGCCGGCACCACTGGCAATTCAACGTTGGTAGCCATTAGTGCGCTCCTTTCTCAACGTGTGCTTCGGCATGAGCCGCTTCCGGTTCCTCATGTTTTTCAAATGGGCTTCCATGCTGCGATTCGTATTCTTCGAGCGTCAAAGGCGATTCGTAATAATCAGGCATCGCCGGATTCGGATTGCGCAAGCGCGCGAGATACGTCGTGCGCGGCTTGGTCAACAGGAAATTCAACACCGAGTAATTCCGCTCCTGCTCTTTCAGTTTCGAAACCTTGCTCTCGGGGTCAGCAATGTTGCCGAACACAATCGCGCCTGCCGGACATGCCTGCTGGCAAGCGGTCTTGAGCGACGTCGGGTCTTTCGACTCCGCGCCGTCGGGAACAGTGACGTTTCCGGATTCACCCGCTTTGACTTTCTGCGTGATCTCCGACTGCTGAATGCGTTGCACGCAGAACGTGCATTTTTCCATGACGCCACGCATGCGCACGGTGACGTCGGGATTCTTCATCATCTTGATCAAGTCCCACTCGTCTTCCTCGCGCATACCTGCGGTCGGGTCCTGCGGCTCGGCGACAAATTTCCTGAACGCGCCTTTCGCAAAGAACGGCGGATAAAACGGTCCCTTCAGTTCCTTGAGCGAACGCTTGTTGTAATCGAGAAAATTAAACCGGCGAACTTTATACGGACAGTTGTTGGAGCAATAACGCGTGCCGACGCAGCGGTTGTAAACCATCAGGTTCAACCCTTCGTTGTCATGCACGGTCGCGTTCACCGGGCAAACGCTTTCGCACGGCGCCGATTCGCAATGCTGGCAAAGCATCGGCTGGGTGACGACCTGAACGTCGTCGATCCATTCTTCAAACTGCTGCTGGTCTTCCCGTTTGAACGTCTCAAACTTCTTATGCTTGCTTGGCTCGGCGGAATAATAACGATCAATGCGCAGCCAGTGCATCTCGCGACCGCGGCCAACCAAATCTTTACCGACGATCGGAATATTATTTTCGCTCTGACAGGCAACCACGCAGGTCGAGCAACCGACACACGCCGTCAGATCAATCGCCATGCCCCATTGATGATGGCCCGCTGCCTTGGCCTTATCAAACGGGTTCGGATACATCGGATTCTCGCCGCCCGGCGGTTTTTCGCCGTCCATGGCTTCGACGAATTCCGGATGCTCGCGATACTGCGACAGGTTTGCCTCGCGAATAATTGGACGCGCTTCCATGGACCAATGATCCTGCGTGCAGGCAATCGGATAAGTGTCGCTGGTCTTGGAAATCGTCGCGCCGAGCGCAAAATTTTCCGCCGCGCTGGTGCGGATCGAGTAAGCGTTGAAACCAACTCCGTAACCGACACGGCCAACCTTGCTGCCATAACCGAGCGCGAGTCCAAGCGTGTAATCCGCCATGCCCGGCTGAATCCAGATCGG
>JBEEGR010000086.1:0-4280 GCA_041166985.1 Verrucomicrobiota bacterium
GTTTTTCAAATCCTCACCGCTTATTTGTCCAAATGGTGGCACATACACTATCGGGAGAGTTGGCGAGATGCCGACATGCTCGATTACAAATGACACAGAGAAGTTTAGAAAGGAGTATTCACAGTGATATGACCATGTGGCCTCGTAAGAAACTAGACGTGCAAATCGTTGATTTGCAGTGTCGGCTGCCTTTTTCAGTTTCTTACGTCATTGCCCCCGTCCGACGGGGTTGGTGTGCTAACCAGTCGCGAGCCTGTGGAAAAACTCCCGGCGCGATGGCGGGTTTAGCGGTCGGTTGGAAAAGGTTTTAGGTAGGGATGGCGCGCTGCGCCGTCCGCGTTCCGAAGGAACGCACGGTGAGGCGTGACTCCACCAGATTGCACTCGAACTTGCCGCATGCGCTGTTGCAAAACGCGCGATCCGATTCCGCCCGCTGATACGCGGGCGGGGACACCCCGGGCGGGATGTCCCTACCGTGCGCGCGACAGGCAGACGAAAAGTTTCCGACCCGTGGTTGGGGACGGGTCAGGGCGCGGCTCAGGAGCGGAGGCGGAGTTTTTTCAAACTCACTTTGGACTTTGCACATTGGACATTGGACTTTAGCTTCGCCGCGTGAGCATCGTTACCAAAACCGGCGACCAAGGAACCACGGCACTGATGTATGGGCGGCGCGTTCCCAAAACGCATCCGCGCGTCGAAGCCTACGGTTGCGTGGATGAACTCAACGCCGCCCTCGGCCTCGCGCGCGCGACTACGGAACATGATTTTATCCGCGACAACCTTCTGCTCATTCAAAAAGAGCTGGTCACGCTCATGGGCGAACTGGCCGTGGCCAAAGAAGATTTGGAGCGCTATGTCAAAGACGGTTACTCGCAGGTGAAACCGGAGATGACAGCGCAACTCGACAAACTGGTGAGCGAGATTGAGGCGCAGAAAGTTTCTTTCAAAGGCTGGGCCACGCCGGGCGCAAACCAGAATTCCGCCGCGCTCGATCTGGCGCGAACCACCTGCCGTCGAGCGGAGCGCCGCGTGTGCGCGTTGCAGGAGGCGGGCGAACTACAAAACCCTGAGATTATTATTTACCTGAATCGGCTGGCGGATTTGCTGTGGCTCTTCGCGCGCTGGGTTGAAACCAAACTATAGCCAGACATCTGCGCTGTAGCCGCGGTCTGTGACCGCCGGTGATTTTCTGCGGCGCACACAGAGACGCCGCTACAATTACGGTTTAAGGGTATTACCCCAAAGCTCCAGCCATTCCCGCAGCGGTGGTTCCGTGTTAGCTTGGATTTGAAAACCAAAGGAGAATTATGAAAAAAACATTATTTAGTATTGCGATTGCCAGCCTGGTGACATTTGTCGGCCTGACTCCGGTTCATGCCGCCGATAAGGCCGAGCGTAATTTGAAAGCCGAAAACAAGAGCACCAAAAACGAACTCGAAGACCGCACTCAAAGCGTGAACCAATCCGCGAAGAATGGGGATAATATGGAAGCGGCGTTGCGCGCGATCTCCGTGGAAACGGGGGTGCCGATGGAACGCGTTCGCACCATGCACCAGAAACATCCCGAGGCCGGTGTCGGCGGCATCCTGAATGCCTGTGTGCTCGCGGATGAAACCAAAGTAGATCCCGAGGATTTCTTCAAACAACATCTCAATGGAAAAAACTGGAATGCCATTGCCACGGACCATCATGTTTCAACTGAAAAGCTGATGGTGCGATTGGATCACGTGGATCGCTACCTCGCCAGTGGCGGCGCGACCATTGAAACCAAAAAGAATAAGAAATAACGCATTGTCCGTTTAACGAACCTCTTCTCTTTGCGGAGAAGAGGTTTTTTTGCAAAGGAGCGCGTCTATGTGGGGACGGCCACGCCGGTTTTTGGTTGGAGTCCACGCTTTAGCGTGTTGAGTAATTGCTCGTGTCGTTCGAGGACAAGCTAAAGCTTGGACTCCAACTTCGCCGCATTGACGTTATGGCCGGTTGAGGAGAGAATCTTGCCATGGCTGATTTGAAAATCGAAAAACTGGTTTCGGGAAATGGTCCCGCGCCGAAGAGCGGCGATACGGTTTCCGTGCATTACACCGGCTGGTTTACCAATGGCGGCAAGTTTGACAGTTCGGTGGATCGCAAGGAGCCGTTCGCGTTCGTGCTGGGAGCCGGGCAGGTGATTGCGGGTTGGGACAAGGGTGTCGCTACGATGAAAGTGGGCGACAAAGTGAAACTTACCATTCCGCCGGAACTCGCTTATGGCCGCGAAGGCTATCCGGGCGCGATACCTCCGAATTCAACATTGGTATTTGAAGTCGAACTTTTGGGCATCGAGTAATCCCGCCTGCGCGACACATTTCTGTTTCGCTAAACTCCAATCAAGGCCGCGCCGATTACTCCGGCGGAGTCGCCGAGTTGATGTTTTACGATGGGCGTTTCCAGCGAATCGCTGAAAATATATTTGGCAACTTCCGCAATCCCTTCTGTGTAGAGCGCATCAACATTGGAAACGCCGCCGCCAAGCACAACCACGTCCGGGTCCAACACGTCAATCAGGTTGGCCAGTGAGCGTCCAAAGTTGCGAAAGAAAGTTTTCATGAATTCCAACGTGTTCGCCTCGCCTCGCTCATAATCCTTCACGATGTCTTTGAACGAGCGTTTCACGCCGTAGCGTTCGGCGTAGCGCGCCTCGAGTCCGCCGCCGCTGATATAGGTTTCCACGCAACCGCGCTGGCCGCAGTAGCACAGCGGGCCATTTGGATCAATGGACGTGTGTCCCCATTCGCCGGCAATCCCTTGCTGGCCGATGATGACTTCGCCGCGATAAACAATTCCGCCACCGCAACCGGTTCCCATGATTACACCGAAAACCATTTTCTTTCCTTTGCCCGCGCCGTACAGCGCTTCCGCCATCGCGAAACAGTTTGCGTCATTCTGCATTTCGATTGGACGGCCGAGGAGTTTTTCGAGTTCCGGTTTCAGCGGCTGGCCATTCAAACAAGGCGTGTTGGAATTTTTGAGAAATCCAGTCCTGGGAGAAACCGCGCCCGGAGTTCCGATGCCGAACGTGTGGGTTTTATTTTCAATGTTTGCGGCGAGTTCATCGTAAAGCAGTTTGATGCGGCTGAGAATATGTTGATAGCCGCCTTCCTGTTCCGTGGCGATGCGCTTGCGAAATAATTCTTTTCCCGCCGAGTCGAGAACGATGCCTTCAATCTTGGTCCCGCCGAGGTCAATGCCAATGCGAAAAGGTTCGGAGGTCATAAGTTCACACGTTGGTTGAATAACAGCGGGGATACGGTAATATCGCCGACGAAAACTGTGCAAACAATTCCTTTAGGAGTCAGTTCGTTGACGAGCAGCCGTCTGGCATACGGTTGCTGGCGGCTGGCGAGCGATTCCAACGATGCGGGCCGGCGCGCGGTCGCGGCGGCGTATGAAGCCGGTTATACGCTCTTCGACAACGCCGATGTTTATGGCCGCGGCGAGGCGGAGAAAATTCTGGGCGCGGTCATCCGCGAAATTCCGGGAATGCGCGAACGCATTTTGGTGTTGACCAAATGCGGCGTGCGCCATGCGGGCGATCCGAATCCCGATTCGCCGTCGCGCTGGGATTTTTCGGCGGAACACATCGTTGCGTCCTGCGAACAATCACTGAAGCGGCTCGGTATTGAAACGATTGATATCTTCATGCTGCATCGGCCCGATTTTTTGGCTGATCCGGAAGCGATTGCGTCCGCCTTCACGCAATTGCTCAACGCTGGCAAAGTTCGTTATTTTGGGGTGAGTAATTTTCGCCCGACACTTTTGACCGCCCTGCAAAGCGCGTGTCCAATGCCGCTGATTGTGCATCAGGTTGAAATCAGCCTGGCGAAGCTGGACGCGTTCAGCGACGGCACGCTTGATCAATGCTTGATTGAAAAAATCACGCCCATGGCCTGGAGCCCGCTCGCGGCGGGGTTGATTGGGCAGGATGCGAAACGTCTTTTACCCGCGCAGCAGAGTTATCAGCCTGATAAATTTCTTTCGGAACTGGAAACGATCGCCGGCGCGCGCGGCGTGAACCGCACCGTGATTGCCTTGGCGTGGCTCCTGAAGCATCCGAGTAAAATCATGCCCATCGTCGGCTCGACCAAACCCGAACGAATCCGCGAAGCGACGCAAGCGGCGGACATCGAACTGACGCGCGAAGAGTGGTATCGGCTTTTCACGGCTGCGCGTGGCGAGCCATTGCCGTGAGGTGTTGTAACGTCGGTCTGTGACCGTCGCTGGTTAATTTCGGCGGTCACAGA
>JBEEGR010000087.1:0-9466 GCA_041166985.1 Verrucomicrobiota bacterium
TTCCGGTTCAGCCGAATGGTTCGCGACCGCCGCTGTTCCTGGTGCATGGCGCGGGTGGCGATGTGTTATGGGGCTATGCGAACCTCGCAAAGCACCTGACGCCGGACCAGCCGATTTATGGCATCAAATCGCGCGGACGGCTCGGGCTGGAGGAACTCGCGACGATTGAGGAAATGGCCAGTTATTATCGCGAGGAAATTCAGAAGTTCCAGCCGCATGGCCCGTATCATCTCGGCGGTTATTGCTTCGGCGGCAACGTCGCCTACGAAATGGCGCGGCAACTTCAGGCACAGGGCGAGGAAGTCGCGTTGCTGCTGCTGATTGACGCCACGCCGTCCAACGTTGGTTACGAAAACATTCCTTGGTGGAATCCGAAATATCCTTTTCGCTTTGCGCGTAATTTTTCTTACTGGTTGTCAGACTTTTCGGGTTTGCCGCGGCGCGAGCGGTATCGCTTTTTCGCCCGCAAGTCGCGCGCCATTGGCCGCAAACTGATCGGGAAATTTCAAAAACAAAACCATACGGTGAACGTGGATCTGGAAGACGTGATTGATCCGAACCATTTTCCCGAAGCCGAGTTGAAATTCTGGCAGATCCATCTGCGTGCGTTGATCACGCATGTGGATAAACCTTACGACGGGGTAATCACCTTACTGCGCACGCGCGGCCAACAGTTATTATGCTCACTTGAAAATGATTTTTGCTGGAGCCGGCTGGCGAAAGGCGTGCAGGTGAAACTGATTCCCGGCTCACACGAAAATATTTTCATGGAGCCGCACGTCAAGTCGCTGGCTCAGGAACTGGAAAGCTGCCTGGCGGGGGCGCGGCAGCCGGTCGGTAAATCAGAAGAAAAAGTCGTATGAACCTGTTTAAATTTATCTGGCGCAATTGCCGGGGCATGACGCTCCTGTGTACGCTCACGGCGTTGTTGAGCGGCGCCTGCAATGCCGGACTCATCGCGCTCGTCAACATGGTGCTGACCGGCACAGACCACGGCACTATCCTGATGTGGTGCTTCATCGCGCTCGGTTTGGGAAAAGTCATCACGCACTTCGTTTCCCAGGCCATGCTGGCGAAGTTTTCGCAAGGAGCGATTGCGGAGTTGCGGCGTGATCTGATCCGAAAAATTCTCGCGGTGCCGTTGCGGCAGGTGGAAGAACTCGGCTCCGCGCGTTTGCTCGTCGCACTGACGGACGACGTGTTCAACATCACCCAGGCGTTGCTCTCGATTCCGCTGGTCTCGGTCAACATCGCCATTCTGCTGGGCGGCGCGGCTTACCTCGGCTTTCTTTCGTGGCAGATTTTAGGCGCTGTGGCCGGGCTGATTGTGTTCGGCGCGATTGGTTATCGGCTGATTGTGAAGAGCGCGTTCGGTTGTCTGACCGTTGCGCGCGAGGAGGAGGACAGATTGTTTGGGTATTTCCGTTCACTTACCGAAGGCATCAAGGAACTGAAGCTGCATCGCAATCGTCGCAGCGCGTTTATGACGCGCAATGTTCAAACCGCGACAGAAGAATTCCAGGCCCACAACGTCGCTGCTGAAGTCCGTTTCATCGCGGCGCAAAGCTGGAGCCATTTTTTGTATTTCGCCTTGATTGGATTGATCCTGTTTTTGTTGCCGGAAATTGTGCAGTTGGACCCGCGCACGCTGACCGGTTACGTCATCACGACGCTGTATCTTATGGGACCGCTGGCGGGAGTGATGGGCGCGATCTCGCTTTTTGGCCGCGCGGACGTGGCGTTGAACAAAGTGGAGCAACTCGGCGTCTCGCTCGCGCAATCCTCCACGGAGGATTGCTCCATTGACCGGCCGGAAGGTGAAACAAGCTTTGAGCGATTGGAACTGATCAACGTTACCCACACGTATCGCCACGAAAAAGACGACAGTTTTTTCAAACTGGGCCCGATCAATCTGCGGTTTCGTCCGGGTGAACTGGTGTTCCTCGTCGGCGGCAACGGCAGCGGCAAATCGTCGCTGGCGAAAATCGTGACCGGCCTTTACATGCCCGAAGCCGGCGAGATCCGTCTGGACGGCGAAGCGATTACCGACAAAAACCGCGATGATTACCGCCAGCTTTTCTCAGCCGTGTTCGGAGATTTTTATCTGTTTGAAAACCTGTTGGGTTTTGAAACCCGCAACATAGATGAGCAGGCGAAGAAGTATCTGGAACAACTTCACCTGAGTCACAAAGTAAAAATCAAAAACGGCGAGCTTTCGACCACGGCGCTCTCGCAAGGCCAGCGCAAGCGGCTCGCGTTGCTCACCGCCTATCTCGAAGACCGTCCGTTTTATATGTTTGACGAATGGGCGTCCGACCAGGACCCGCTGTTCAAGGATGTTTTCTACACACAAATTTTGCCCGAACTCAAAGCGCGCGGCAAAACCGTGCTCGTCATTTCGCACGACGACAAATATTTCGACGTCGCCGACCGCATCATCAAACTCGATTATGGCAAACTGGACACTTCGACGCTGACGACCAATGCTCCATTAATCTCCTCGGTGATGGCCTGATAATCGTTATCTCCTCAAAAAGGTCTCGCATTAACCGCTCAATTTCGCTTAAGGTCATGGCCAAGCGCTGTTCCTGTTTTGTTGGCGATTGAATTTTAATCAATGCCGGCCACAAATTTTTTGATTCGCACTTCGCGCCCGAACAAGTTAGAGTCGCACTGATGGGCGGAGTAACGATGCGTTGGTTTAGCGAACGCTATGTCATGGTTTAACAATTTGCATTCGACCAACTGGACACAGGCCAGCAGCATCGCCGTTTGCGCCTATCTGCTCGGCTGCTTCACCACCGGTTATTACCTCGTCCGTCTATGGCTCCATGAAGACGTCCGCGAACTCGGCAGTGGCAACGTCGGCGCCAGAAATGTCGGACGCATCCTCGGCAAACGCGGATTTTTCTTCACGCTCCTGTTTGATTTCGGCAAAGGCGCGCTGGCCGTCTGGACGACGCGGCATTTTACTTCCGATGATCACATCGTGGCGTTCGCAATGATCGCCGTGGTGGCGGGACATATCTGGCCGGTGCAATTGCGTTTTCGCGGTGGCAAAGGCATGGCCACGGCGGTCGGCGCGCTGTTGGTGTTCGATCCCTGGCTGGCGCTCACTTTTACCATCGCCTTTCTGTGTTTGGTGGCGATATTTCGGCGCACGGTCCTTCCGGGATTAATTGCGCTCGCCTGTGTACCGCTGGGCTGCCTCTGGCTTGACCATAACCCGGCCCGGGTTTTTCTCGTTTCGGTTCTCTGCGCGCTGGTGCTGGTGGCGCATCGCAAGAATTTTGTTGAAGAGATTTCTCATCTGCTCGACCGACGCCACGTTCAAACCAAAACCGATCAACCCTGATTATGAGCACACGCCAACCGCTTGTTTTCAAATTTGCTTCTGAAGACTGGGAGTTCGAACAAATCCACCGGCTGAACTACAAAACGTTTGTTGAAGAAATCCCGCAGCACCACGCTTCGCCCACGCAGCGGCTCGTGGATAAATTTCACGCCGAAAATACTTACCTGATTTGTCTGTCCGGTAAAAAACTCGCCGGCATGTTGGCCGTGCGCGGCAGCCGTCCGTTCTCGCTCGACCAGAAACTGGAAAATCTGGATTCGTTTCTGCCGGCGGGAAGAAAAATCTGCGAAATCCGTTTGCTTGCGATTGAAAAGAAATATCGCGGCGCGCAAGTGCTGCAAGGCATTCTCGCATTGCTGTGGCAGCACGGTATTGAACGCGGTTACGATCTGGCGATCATTTCCGGCACGACGCGCCAGTTTAAGTTATATCAACATCTCGGCTTCGTGCCGTTTGGTCCGCAGGTCGGCACTGGCGACGCGCAATTCCAACCGATGTATGTGACGCTGGAAACTTTTGAAAACACCGCGCGCGAATTTTTGCGATCCTCGCCCTCGCGGTCGTTTCAGGCCAGCGCGGTTAATTTCCTGCCCGGCCCGGTCACGGTGAAACGCGAAGTGAAGCGCGCCTTTGAACAAGCGCCTGAATCGCATCGCGCCGATGCGTTCCTGAAAGATTTTGAAGCCGCGCGAAAAATACTCTGCGAACTCGTCCAGGCCCAAAACGTCGAACTGCTGCTTGGCTCAGGCACCTTGGCCAACGACGTCATCGGCGGCCAATTGACGCTGGAAACAAAGCGCGGTTTGGTTTTAAGCAATGGCGAGTTTGGCAACCGTCTAATTGATGGCGCGCGCCGCTGGCGTTTGGATTTTGACACGCTGGAATTTTCCTGGGGTCAACCGTTCGACTTCGCCGCGATTCGAAAAGCGCTGGAGAGCAAACCGAATCTCGGCTGGCTCTGGTGCGCGCATTCCGAGACCTCGACCGGTGTGCTTAACAATCTGGCCAAACTCAAATCGCTCTGCGACGAATTTGGAATTAAACTTTGCCTCGACTGCATTAGCTCAATCGGCACGATGCCGGTGGATCTGTCCGGGGTTTATCTTGCGTCCTGTTCCAGCGGCAAAGGTTTGCGTTCGTATCCGGGTGTCTCAATGATTTTTTATAATCACACCATTGCACCGCAGCCGGAGCGTTTGCCGCGCTATCTCGACCTCGGCTATTACGCGCAACAACAAGGCGTACCATTCACATTTTCGTCCAACCTACTTCACGCGCTGCACGCCGCGCTGAAGCGCGTGGATTGGGAACAACGCTTCACGGATTTGACTGCGCTCTCAAATTTCCTGCGCGGCAAACTTGTCGAACAGGGTTTTCAACTCGTCGGTTTAAACGCGGAAATTTCGCCAGCCGTCGTCACCATCGCGTTGCCACAGGAAATGGAGTCGGCGAAAATCGGCGCGCTGATTCAGGAATCCGGGTATCTCATCAGTTGCAACAGCGACTATCTGCGAAAGCAAAACTGGATTCAGCTTTGCCTGATGGGCGAATGCACGCGCGAAAAAGTCGTTTCGCTGTTGAATGCGATGAATCGGGTTTGCTTCAAACGCCCCGCCAAGACGAAAAGCACTGCGACATGAAAGATGGGGCGAGACTCCGTCGAGCCTGACTTTTTATTCCGCCTTCATCGGCCAGTACGCATTGGCCAATCCCTTATAGCCGCCAATCAGCGAAAAGACATTCCGATAACCCATTTGTTGCGCGGCATGCGCCGTCAACGCTGAACGATAACCACCGCCGCAGTACATGATAATTTCCGTCTCTGGATCGGGAAACAAGTTCTCCAAATCGCGCTCCAGAATTCCTTTGCCCAGATGCACCGCTTCGGCGGCGTGTTGTTTGTGCCATTCGTGGTCTTCGCGCACATCCATCAACACAGCCTTGGGATTTTTCGCGAGCCGTTGCCGCGCTTCTTCAATGGTGATCTCCTTCACGTGAGACTTGGCTTCGTTAACGAGTTTGAGAAAACCGGGTGAATGTTCCATGGCGGAAATTTAATTCGAGCGGCCGACGGGTCAAATCAATTTCTGCCGGAAAGAATCCGAATGGTGGAGCCGAGGGGAGTCGAACCCCTGACCTCTTCATTGCGAACGAAGCGCTCTACCAACTGAGCTACGACCCCATCCACGTTCGGACACGCATAGATTTGTCACACCTGACGCTATTGTGCAACTCAGATTATCCTCCGAGCGCGCGATCCAATAACTTTTTTTCACGCGGCCCATAGGAAAGTTTCAACGCCTCGGCCTGTCCGGCGGGCGTCATCTTCTTCCACGATTTCTGCAAGGCGGTGATGACTTTGTCCTCGGCGGTTTTGGCGGCGAGATCGGCGAACTGATGTTCCAGAAACACGAGACAAAGCACGTCTTCCAACACACAACTCTCCGGGTCCTGCGGAAAATTCTTTTTCAGATTCAGGTTTTGCACGCGCTCAATCACATCGTCGGGATAACCAACCTCACGCAGGATCTCGCCGGATTTTTGCGCGTGAAATTTTTTCAGGTCGGCCCGCCATTTCAAATAGCCCGGCCGCGTCATTGGATACGAATCGCGCGGACTCATCCACCGGCAAAGATGCTGGCTGCGCGCGGCCAGACGCAGTTCTTCGGAAGCGCTGGGACAAAGTTTCAAAACCCAGTCGGTGAGCCACTGCGCATAGACCAGTTCTCGCGGTTGGGATTGGCCGGCTACGAGTTGCTTGTTTGGGTCCTTGGAATTTTCCTCATCGAACCGCCGCAGCGCCGTCTGGAAGCGCTCGGGATTTTTTATTTGAATTGTTTCACTCACGGGTTGGTCTTATTGCAAAGCTGACTTATTGTGGCAAGAGTGATTCCAGTCCGACTGGCAAGCAAACGAATTATGAAGACGCCAATCTCAAGCAGCCCGCCGTCGCCGGAAGAATTTCAACGGCAATTGTCTGATTTTGTCCGGCAACATTTTCAAAGCGGCAAAGGCGCGGCCAGTGAACCGGCGTCCACTCACGAACCTGAGTCGGAATCGAAGGCCGACCCCGGCCAGTTTGAATTCAAACACAAACCGCGCGACGTCAAAGATTATCTCGACCGTTTCGTCATCAAGCAGGACGAGGCAAAAAAAGTTTTGAGCGTCGCGCTCTGCGACCATTATCACCATGTCCGTCTCGCGCTGGAAGGCAGGGAGTCGCCCAACTATGCGAAGCAAAACGTCATTCTCATCGGACCGACGGGCGTGGGTAAAACATATTTGATTCGCAGTGCGGCGGAGTTGATCGGCGTGCCGTTCGTCAAAGCCGACGCGACGAAATTTTCCGAGACCGGCTACGTCGGCGGCGACGTGGAAGACATGGTGCGCGATTTGTTGCGGCTCGCGGAAGGCGATGTCACGCGCGCGCAATACGGCATCATTTACATTGATGAGATTGATAAAATTGCCGCCGCCAACAACGCCAGCGGACGCGACGTCAGCGGTCGCGGAGTGCAAACCAATCTGCTCAAGCTGATGGAAGAAACCGAAGTTTCGTCCCGCTCAGCCAATGACATCGCCGGCCAGATTCAGGCGATGATGGAAATGCAGCGCGGGCGCAAAGCGCCCAGCACGATCAACACGAAACACATTCTGTTCATCGTCAGCGGCGCGTTTGATGGCCTGGAAAAAATCACCCGCAAGCGTCTGCGCGAAGCGTCCATCGGTTTTGCGGCGAAAGATGTTCCGGCTGAAACGCCTGAAGAAACAATGTCGTTAGCCCAGACTCGTGACTTCATCGAGTTTGGTTTCGAGCCGGAATTTATCGGGCGATTGCCGGTGCGCGTCGTTTGTCATCCGCTCAACACCGACGATTTGTTCCGCGTCCTGAAAAATTCCGAAGGCAGCATCATTCGTCAATACGAACAGGATTTCGCCGCGTATGAGATTGAAGTTTTGTTTGCGGACGAAGGTTTGCGTCGCATTGCCGAACGCGCCAGCAATGAGCAGACCGGCGCGCGCGGGTTGATGACGGTTTGCGAACGTGTGTTTCGCGACATCAAGTTTGAATTGCCTTCAACTGAGGTGAAACGGTTCTTGGTCACTGAAGCCCTGGTGGATAATCCAGCGCAAACACTCAAAGAAATTCTCGTCCATACCAACCAGGAACATCAATTGGTCGCGCGGCAACTCGTCGAAGAATTCGCGCTGCGCTTTCAGGAAAATCACGGGATAAAAATTTGCTTCACTGATGGAGCAGCAGACATGCTCGTGAATGAAGCGCTGGAGAAATCTCAATCTGTCCGCGATCTGTGCGCGAAACGATTCAAGGATTTTCAATTCGGCCTCAAGCTTATAACGCAAAACTCCGGCCCGCGCGAATTCGTGATTGATCGCGATGCCGTGGAAACACCGGACAAAGTGTTGAGCGATTGGGTCGTGGCGAGCTATCGCAAGTAGCTTTGGAACGCCGTGCTCCGGCACGGCACGAACCTCCAATGCGCCGAGCCGGAGCACGGCGTTCCACCGATTAAATTTTTATCACCTTCCCATCCGGCCGCAACGCGGCAGCAAACTTGTAGATGTCGCGCTGCAAACTAAACGCCACATCATCGCGCAATTCGGGAATGTTCAGCAGACGACGGCCATTGCGCGATTGACCGGCGCTTGCAAGCAAATCGCTTTTCGCCGCCAGATAAATTTCTCGAGCCATGCGCGCGGAGTCCGAAATTTCTTTGTCGGCATAAGTTTTCCAAATCAAATCACACATCGCACCCGCGCCAAGGACATCTTCGTAAGCCGTTTCCTCGTAGGTTCCGCTACAAACCAGCAACAGCTCTTCCGGCGCATTTTTCAAAATTAAATCGGCTGTGGTTTGCAGATTCAGGAATGAGCCGATCAAAACCTGTTTCGCGTGAGCACAGGCGCGGAGCGCGCGGGTTCCGTTGGTGGTCGTGGTCACGATGGTTTTGCCCGCGACTTTTTCCTCTGTGAATTCGCGCGGCGAATTGCCCAAATCAAAATCGGTTCCACCGGTCAGCGCGGCGCGGATGCGCAGTCCGTCGCGTTCGCCGGCCAATAGAGATTGCGGATTTTGTTTTCGAGCCGCCAGCGCCTCGGAAATTTCTGACACGGGAATGATCGCATCAACGCCGTTAGCCAGAGCGGTAATCATCGAAGTCGTCGCGCGAAAAATATCGAACACCACGCAAACGGAGTTGTCCAGGTTGCGCCGTTGAAGCGCGGCGAAATCGGCGGGCGTGAAAAGAACTTCGATGTTTTTCATTTATTAAGGGAGGGGCGGCATGTTGCCGTCCCCATATGTTTTCCGGGAAGAATTTAGGGGCGGCGACACGCCATCCCTCCCTTTGATTTTGGTTCGCATGTAATGAAAAAGATATTGCTGCGCGTAACCGGCGTTCGGCCCAAAATGAGTTTCGGAGAATCTTTGGAGCCGTTTCACTTTCACGCGCCGTTTTGGAAAATAAAGTTTCTGCAACGCTTTGACCACCCAAACATCCACGGGAAATGCCGTTGGAAATCCGTACGCGAACAGCAAAACGCAATCCGCGATCTTTCGACCAACACCGTGTTGTTGCATCAGTTCTTCGCGAGCTTGGGCGGCGGAAAGTTGCCGCAACCGCTCCAAATCCAACGTTCCTTCCGTGATTCGTCGCGCGGTTTCCAACAGGTAAGGCGCGCGAAAACCCATTTTGCAGGCACGCAGTTCAGCTTCGGTTGCGCGTGCGAGACGGGCGGCGGGAGGAAATGCGAACGCAGGCGCGAATTCCGGCGCGGCGGAAATCGGTTCACCAAACCGTTCGCACAGCAGCGCCACGATCTGCTGAATCTGCACGATCTGTTTGGTCGAGGAGAGAATGAAAGACGCGAGGCATTCCCACGGTTCTTGTCGCAAGAGACGCAAGCCGCGACATGAACCGAGCGCGGCGCGCATCGGTTCGTCATCGGGAAACGTGACGAGAACTGCGATCAAATCCAAATCCAGTTGCAGATAATGCGTCAACCAGGTCCAATCGGCGACCGGCTTCGCTGTTTCAGCCGTGATGGAAAATTCATCCGCGCGCAATCTGACCCAGTGATTTCCAATCA
>JBEEGR010000088.1:0-3541 GCA_041166985.1 Verrucomicrobiota bacterium
CCTTAGTCTGCCCGCGTGATTGGCTTCCTACGATTCGTCGGCATTATGAACGCAGCAGTTTGGTTGGGGTCCGCGGTCTTTTTCACGTTCAGCGCCGCGCCGGCGTTTTTTTCCACCGACATGAAACAAGTGCTCGGGACGGCCAATTATCCTTATTTCTCAGGCGCTATCGCCCAAATTGTGCTGGCGCGCTATTTCGCGGTATCGCTGACCTGCGCCGTAATCGCGACGGTTCATCTGCTTCTGGAATGGCTTTACATGGGGCGGCCGGCCCGGAAATTTTCCCTCGCGCTCGTAGGCGGATTGCTTGTGTTTACCTTGATTGGGGGGAATTGGCTTCAACCGAAGATGAAAAAACTTCACGCCGTTCGTTACGCGGTAAACGTGCCACCGGACGAACGCGCGACAGCCGCCAAATCTTTTCGCACTTGGCATGCGGTCGCCCAAATTTTGAACGTTTTTATGATGGGCGCCCTCGTTGTTTATGTCTGGCGTGTCGCCAACCCCTCTGATACGCTCAGATTTGTCCGACCGGTGACGTTCCGGGGTTGACAAATATTCAATCTGGTCAAAGGTTGATGCAATAGTAACAAAAGAACGCCGTCGGCCGTCTCAACGGAAAATGTATGATCTCTAACGAACGACCATCTCCCTATGGCAACCGTCCGAACCGGCCTTTTGGAGTGCCCAAGCCGCCGGTAAACGAAGACACCCTCAAAACCGACAAGGTCCAGATCGAACGCAAAACTTTTGTGTTCACCTTGAAAGAAAACCCCCGCGGCCGTTTCCTGCGTATCACTGAAGATGTAGGCGGACGGCGCGATACGATTATCATTCCAGCGCCCGGCTTGGAAGACTTCAGGAAGTTGTTGGACGAAATGGTCAAGGCTTCGGCTGAAACCCCGCCCAAGAGCGAACCACCCCAGCCGTAAGCTGGTTTGGCCATTCACCTGCGCAGCACGGGCAGGTTTGGTTTTACTTTTCAGTTCGAGTTTTTCGCGCCTTTGGCTTAACCTTGGGCGCATCTCCCCACAAAGTCTCCAAGTCATAACGTTCCCGCACGTCCTGACGCATGACATGAACAATGACATCAAAATAATCCAGCACGACCCAGGCGGTCTGAAGGCTGCCATCGATGGCGCGTGGACGTTCATCGTGTTTATCGCGCAGTTGATTGGTGATTTCATCCACAATCGCGCGGAGATGAGGTTCGCTCGTCCCGGAGGCAATGACGAAGTAATCTGTCACTGATGACAGCTCGCGCACATCCAGGATGACGATGTCTTCCGCCTTTTTGTTGTCCGCAAATTCCCGACAGAGCAGGGCCAATTTTTTTGAATCCATAGTTGCTTGCAGGAATTAACCACAAATGGAAGCCAAAGGACATGGATAATTTTTATTTTGAATCCGTCTTTCCCGTCGCATCCTGAAAACTCAGCGATAAAGCGCCGTGTCGCGGATCGCTTCCGCCACCGCCGCCGGAACAAGATGATCAATCGGCTCGCCAGCCTTTACCCGCGCGCGAATCTGCGATGAAGAAACTCCCAGCGGAAAGCCGCGCAACATTTGTCCGCGAAAAGGCGGTGGAAAAGGAATCTCCCCCTGT
Source organism: Verrucomicrobiota bacterium (assembly GCA_041166985.1). GTDB lineage: Bacteria > Verrucomicrobiota > Verrucomicrobiia > Limisphaerales > DASXHY01 > DASXHY01. The sequence continues at coordinate 1,607 of JBEEGR010000088.1, forward strand.
CCGGGACGTGGAATCACAGCAAACCGCACCCGCTGCGCCAGTTCCTCAGCTTCCCGCCACTCCGATAATTTGGCCACGTTGTCCGCGCCAATCAGATAAAAAATTTCCGCCGATGGAAAACGCCGCGCGTAATCCCGAACTGTGTCAATCGTGTAAGAAATTCCGCCGCGATGAATTTCCTGATCGTCGATTTCGCACCAGGTTTTGCCCGCCAGCGCCAATCGCAACCAGCGCTGGCGCTCGGCCGCCGAGGCGGGTTTGCTGCCCGGTTTGAAAGGGGATTGTGCCGCGGGAATAAAAAAGAGGCGTTCCAAATCCAATTCCTCCCGCGCCGCCTGCGCCACGAGCAAATGCCCGAGATGCACCGGATCAAACGAACCGCCGTATAAACCGATCTTCATTTCAACAACACCGCGTTACACCATTGAAACGTTCCTTCGTGGCCTCAACATAAATTTGTTTGTCGGTTTTGGCGAGATGGGAAACGCCTTCGTGCTCGCCCGGACATTGAACAAATTGAGCGAGTTGCGCCCGATCCAGTTCCGCCTCGCCGGAAAGTTCTTTCGCCAGCGCAAATCCCAGTGCCAGCAGGCTCATCGCATTCAACGGCTTGGCCTCAGCGATAGCGTAAGCGGGCAGCCACACGGGCGGCGTTTCGCGAAGTTCGGCAATCTTTTTTCGCGCCAGCAACAAAATCCATTCGCGCACGCTCATCACACAAATCACCGCCACCAGAATCAAAAAGAATCCGGCGACCACCGCATCAATTATTTGATTCGCGTAAACGTGCCTGGCCGTGTTCATCTCCCCGATCGCTTTCTCGCGGGCTGTTTGATCCGACGTGTTCATCGCCCGGCGCGCGGTTTCAATGTTTTTGGATTGAACATCGGCCTGCGCTAAAAACCCGATGCGCGGATCGGGATGAAAAATCTTTTGGACGCCCGCGGTCATCGTTACCGCCAGCAACCAAATCAACGGAATGAATGCAATCAAAGCGAGTGCAGGCGAACGCTTCGGAACGCCGAGCGCCGAACTGGTGCTTGGCGCTCCCAGTTGCATTTTTAAAATAATTGTCACCGCCAGACACAAGGCAATCGCCGCCAGCATTTGGTTGGCAATGCCGAACAGCGGCCACAGAGAATTAATACCACCCAGCGGATCACGCACGCCCTGGATCAGAAAATATCCCCAGCCCGAAACCATCAACCCGCTCGCCAGCACGTTCGCGCCGGGACTTTTGGTATCGCCGAGCGGCTTGTAAAGGTTGCCCAGTAAATCCTGCAAAATATAACGGCCCACACGTGTTCCGGCATCAATCGTCGTCAGAATGAACAGCGCTTCAAACATGATGGCGAAGTGGTACCAAAGATCCAGCCAGCGTCCGTTGACGGCTTTGGAAAAAATATTTGCCATGCCGACCGCCAGTGTCGCCGCGCCGCCCGTCCGACCGAATAAAGTTTTTTCGCCGATTTCCTGGGCGAGAGAGTCCATGTGTTCCACACTGACGTGAAACGCCGGGCCATAGGAATTCACTTTTGCGACCGTGGCCGCTGCGTCGCCTTTTATGTTCATGCTGAGATAAACCCCGGGATCCAGCGTGCAGGCCGCAATCAAAGCCATGATCGCCACCAGCGATTCGAGGCACATCGCCCCGTAACCAATCGGGCGCGCATAGGATTCGCGCGAAATAATTTTCGGTGTTGTCCCGCTGGCAATGAGCGTGTGGAAACCCGAGATTGCGCCACAGGCTATCGTGATGAAACAGAACGGAAAAACTTTTCCCGCCACGACCGGTCCCGAGCCATCCACAAAGGCCGTGAGCGCCGGCATCCGCAGGTACGGCAGCAAAATAAAAATCCCGAGCGCGAGCGCAGCGATGGTGCCGAGCTTCATGAACGTGCTGAGATAATCGCGCGGCGCGAGAAGCAACCATAC
>JBEEGR010000089.1:0-3778 GCA_041166985.1 Verrucomicrobiota bacterium
ATTCGTGCGAAATGAATGTAAACACCTTCACGTTCGATTTCATCGTGCGCGAGTTTCAAGGCATTGGTCCAGGAGAGCAGGGCATCGTTCGTGCGCAGCGGTTTGATGCCGTAATAGGTTTGCGCCACGTCGGTCGCGAGCGGAAAATTCGTGGGATCGTTCCTCATCGCGTTGCTGTAAAGCAGCAACGCTTTGTCGAACACCTGTTGTTCGTCGATATGATAAAATTCCCGCGCGTCTTTGCGGAAAAGATAAACGGTGGTGCCGAAGTTGTGATAATAAACCGGTTCCTTCGGATCGAGTTCAATGGCTTTGGTGTAAAAGATAAAGGCGTTCGTGATCGGACCGTTGTGGCCGTAGTAATTTGCCATGTTGTTCCAGATGGCGGGATCTTTCGGGTCAAGTTCTTTCGCTATTTCCAATTGCTCCATCTCGCCGTCTTCATCATGGATGTCGCTCAGAAAACTTGCGTATGCCACCCTTGCCTTAACGTGTTTGGGATGACGCCGGATAAAATCCTCGTAAGCTTTTCGCACCGGCTCGAATCGTTTTTGAATGCGTAGGCTCATCTCCTTCGGGGGAATGCCGGCACCATTCGCTTGAAATTCCATGTTCTCCCGAATCCAACCGTCCACTTCGGCTTCGGCGGCATCGTCGTCGTCCATGAGTTTTTGGTACTCGGCTTCCACCGGGTCGTTGGTGGCTGAAGCGCTCACGACGATGCCGGTGGTTTGCATGACCACGTTGCTGAGGGCCATCGGTTGATTGCTGGCGACCAGCGCGCCAATGACTCCGAATAAAAGACTGCTCATCGCCTGAAACTAGCATCGGGCCGGATTAAGTCGAGATGCCTTTCAAACCCGTTGACACGTAATGGCGGAATGTCTAGGCTGGCGACTCAGATCATTTATTTAACCGAGCCATGTTGATTCGTATTAGTCTAATCGTCGCCATCATTGCCGGCCTGGCTGTTGGGACAATCAATTTTCTTTACGTAAAGAAAAACATCACCACGTTGCGCACTGACCTGAAGCAACAGACCGACCGGGGAGACACTGCCGAAAGAAACCTGGCAAGCACCAAAAAGGAATTGGACAAGACCGTCGTAGATCTGAAGCAAACCAAGGACACTCTCGAAACGACCGTTGCCGAACGCGATAAAGCCGTGGCGCTGGCCGACGAGAAAGTCAAAGCCGCCGCCAAGCTCACCGACGACATTACGAAGATGCAGGCCGATTTGAGCGACGCCCGGTCCAAGCTCGCAGCGTATGAAGCTTCGGGTCTGTCTTCCGCACAGGCCGCCAATGCCGCCAAACAGATCAAGCAACTCGAAGACACGCTGGCCGGCGCAAAAGCGGAAAACGTTCTCCTGGGTAAAACCATCAAGCGCCTCGAAAACGAACTCGCGATTTACAAAGACCCGAACAAACCTATTTCCCTCCCCGCCAACCTGGCCGGCAAAGTTCTTATCTCCGATCCCAAGTGGGATTTTGTCGTGTTGAACGTTGGTGAAGATCAAGGCGTCCTCGAACGCGGCGAACTGCTCGTCAGCCGCAACGGCAAACTGGTTGGCAAAGTTAAAATCACCAGCGTCCAGAAAGACCGCAGCATCGCCAACGTCATTCCCGGCTGGAAAATCGGCGAAGTCCTTGAAGGCGATCAGGTCATTCCCGCTTATCCCTCGGCGTCATGAAATGGCTGGCTTCACATTCGCGCTGGGTGCTCTGCCTGCTGTTTGCGCTGATGATTTTGGGAGCGAGTGGTTGCGCCACTACCGAATCTGAAAATGCTTCCGAACGGCCGTGGAACTCTCCCAAAGGTTGGGAAACCGGTCTGCCCAGTTCGATGAACGAAGGACGGTAAGCCGCTCAAAGTGTCAGGTGCGGAGTATCAGGTATCAGGTAAAAATTCCCGCGCGAAGTTCAACCCGACACGTGACACTCTGCACCTGACACTTTAAGAAACTTTACTTCGCCACTTCCACACAGCGCGTTTCGCGAATCACCGTGACTTTGATCTGTCCCGGATATTGCATTTCGTTTTCGATTTTTGAAGCAATGTTCCGCGCCAGGGCAAACGCTTCCTGGTCATTGATCTGTTCCGGTTGCACAAACACCCGTAACTCGCGTCCCGCTTGAACTGCAAATGCTTTTTCCACTCCCGCGAAACTGGACGCGATTTTTTCCAGGTCTTCCACGCGCCGGATATAAGTCGTCATCGTCTCCGAACGTGCGCCGGGACGTGACGCGCTGATGGCATCCGCCGCACTCACGAGAATTCCATACGGCCCGATCGGCGGAACCTCGTTGTGATGCGAGGCGACGCCGTTCACAACCGCGTCATTTTCTCCGTAACGTTTGATAATATCCGCGCCCACAATGGCGTGTGGTCCTTCGATTTCGTGGCCCACTGCTTTGCCAATGTCATGCAGCAGACCCGCGCGCTTGGCAATCGTCACGTCCACGCCCAGTTCCGCCGCCATCAGACCCATCAGATGCGAGACCTCGACCGAGTGATCGAGAATGTTTTGCGAATAACTGTGGCGGAAATGCAATCGCCCGAGCAGCTTCACAATTTCCGGATGCATCGGCGGCAAACCTGCCCGCGCGACCGCTGCATCGCCGAGCCGGACGACTGTTTCATCCATTTCCCTGGAAACTTCGCCGACCACTTCTTCAATGCGCGTCGGATGAATGCGTCCGTCCTGAATCAGTCGTGTGATGGCTTCGCGCGCAATCTGTCGGCGCACCGGATCAAATCCGGAAATGACCACCGCGCCCGGCGTGTCGTCCACGAGAATCGTCACGCCCGTCGCGGCTTCAAACGCGCGGATGTTGCGTCCTTCCCGGCCAATGATGCGCCCTTTGATTTCGTCGTTGGGCAGCGCCACTGTCGCCGTGGTGCTTTCAGAAGTGACGTTGCTCGCGTAACGCTGAATCGCCACGCTGATGATCTGGCGCGCCTTTTCCTCCGCGTGCGTTTTGGCTTCATCCAGAATCCGCTGGCTCAGGTTGCTGGCGTCCGTCGCCGCTTCCTGCTCGACCGCTTTGAGAAATTTTTGGCGCGCTTCGGCTTCCGTGAGGTTGGAAATGGTTTCAAGTTCGGCGCGATAACGCTTCGCCTGTTCCGCGAGTTTCTGTTCGCTTTGGCTTAATGTTTCCTCCTTCGCCTGCAACGATTCTTTTTGCTGCTTGAGCGCCTGCTCGGTTTCCATCAGGCGTTGCAACTGCGAATTGATTAAAAACTCGCGCTCGGTCAGGCGGCGTTCCACTTCCAGCCGTTCCGCGCGCCGCGCCGCGAATGATTTTTCAACTTCATCCCGCAACCGGGCGGCTTCCTGATTGGCGGTCGCCGCCGCATCGCGCTTAAGAAATTCCGCTTCGTTGCGCGCCTTATCGAGCAGGGTTTGGGCTTCGATGGCTTTGGCATTTTGCAGATTGCGCTCGCGCCACCAGAGCAGGAGAAAAGAAACCGCCGCACCTGCGACGAAATAAATTGCGCCGGAAAAATAAATGTTGGCCAATAAAATCATTTCAAAACCGCGCGCGGCTATGGCTCAATCCAGCGTGTCGGCGTCAAAAGGTAATCCAAATGAACGTCATGCGGTTCCACCGGAATCTCGGCGACGATCTGCTCGTCGAACGCCACTCCGCAGGTTGTGCCGCGCATGTCCGCCAGCAACCGGTCATAAAACCCTTTGCCCCGGCCCAGCCGACGCCCATGCAGCTCGAAAGCTACTCCAGGTACGAGAATCAAGTCCAGCGGCTTAATTGGTGAC
>JBEEGR010000090.1:0-2817 GCA_041166985.1 Verrucomicrobiota bacterium
TACGCGTTTAGAATTTTCCTGGCGGCTTGCTTTACGGAGTCTGCCAACTCGCGCGGTTGAATCACGACGGCTTCGCCAGCCCAACTGAGAATCCAGCGTTCAACTTCGGCCAGGCCGGACAGTTGCAAGCTCAGTTCCACACCGCCGTCTTTCAATTCACGTAATTGTTGCGACTCGTGCCATTTTTTTTCACGCACGTAATCCGCCACGCGCGCTGAGAAACGAATCACCACCTTATATTCGCCTTCACCGGAATGGACGCCGAAACTGCCGCGCAACCGTTTGTCCAAAGAAAACTTTTGCGGGCGCTCGAAGATTTTCCCGGTTTGCTTCACGGCCAGCACACGCGCGGGAACGAAGGTGCGAATGTCTTTGCGGTCGTGATCATAGGCGAACAAATACCACTCGCCATTGATGTTTGCGAGGTGATAGGGATCAAGCAGACGTTTCTCCGGTTCGCGGCTTCCGGCTTTGCGATAGGTGAGTTCAATCTGCTGGCGATGCGCGGTGGATTTGGCGAGCGCGTCAAAAATTTTCAGATCCAGGATTTGCTCGGCGCGGGTACGAAAGGAAATCGTATGTTCAATGTCGGAGAGATTGAGCGAAATGGTGTCGGGCAGCGCCTGTTCCATTTTTTTGATCGCGCTGAGGAGCGGTTTCTCAAAACTCGTGCCGCGATATTGCTGAAGCGCTTTTTCGGCGACAACGAGCGCGAAGATTTCGCCTTCGGTGATTTGCATCGTCGGAAACGCGTTGACCTCTTCGGTGTAATGATAACCGAAGCGGCTGCCGTCATATTCAATCGGCAGTTCCAGCCGGTCGCGCATGAATTCGATGTCGCGCTGGATGGATTTGGTGCTGACTTCCAATGCGCGCGCGAGGGTCGAGCCGTTGGGAAATTTTCCAGATTGAATCGCCTGATGAATTTTCAGCATCCGCTCCAGCGGCGGACGGGAATGCCGGTCAGCCACCTCGCGAGGCGCTTTGGGCGGAACTGATGTGTAAGGTCGAGTCGTCAATAATCACCGAGCCGTTGAGCCGGTCGCCGGGCTTGGCGCGCAGGATCACCACGCGTTGAAAGCCGCAACCGGTTAAAATTGATTTCCAATCCGCCACCAACTGATTCAGCACGTCGCCATTATAAGTCCAACCGACCACGACGACTGCCGTGCCGCGCGGAACATTCATCCGGGTGAAAACCTGGTTGATATTATCGCGCCGCACCTGTTGGAGAAAACCGTTTTCGCTGTAACGCGGCTGGACGAGGAAAGTATAATCCCAACTGGCGAACTGCAACACCGCATTCACAGCGGCCTGGTCGTGAAATCGGGGGCCGGCCGTGGAGCTTGAACCGATGTGGATGGTTTGAGGAGGAGTCGAACATCCGGCGAACGACCAACACACAACCGACAACAACAACACTGTTCCGAACAACTGCAGCTTCTTCATACAACTTTCTGTTTTGGCGAACGTAAGGCCCGCCCTTTCACTTAACATAGCGTTTGCCGTGCCGCTCTGGGGCGCAATGCTACTGAAATATTCTACTCGGTGGAAAAATTAGAGTTCCAATAACGGTCCAGGCGAGACGGGAGTTCGTCCTGTTTCTGGAATCCGCCGACAAAAAAACCTGCGAACCGGAAAACAATTCGCAGGTTTGGAAAATTGAAAAACCGGCTCAACCCTTGTCAAGTTTTGCGAGCAGTTCGTCGTTGGTCTTGTGTTTCTTGAGCGCGGCGGTCAGCGTTTCCATCGCCTCAATCGGGTTCAAGTCCACCATAGTGCGGCGCAGTTTGCGAATGGCTTCCAGGTTTTTAGTGGGGAAAAGTTTTTCCTCTTTGCGCGTGCCGCTCTTGGGAATGTCAATGGCCGGATACAGACGACGATCGGACAGCTTGCGGTCCAGAATCAACTCCATGTTACCCGTACCTTTGAATTCCTGAAAAATCAGTTCATCCATGCGCGAACCGGTGTCCACGAGCGCTGTGGCGAGAATCGTCAGCGAGCCGCCATCTTCGATTTTACGAGCCGAGGCAAACATCTTGCGCGGGATTTCCAGCGCGCGGGCGTCCACGCCACCGGTCATTGTGCGTCCACTGCCGCCGTGAACGCTGTTGTAAGCGCGGGCGACGCGGGTCAATGAATCGAGCAGCACAAACACGTCTTTGCCGGATTCAACTTCGCGCCGGCAACGTTCAATCATGAAGCGTGAGAGGCGGACGTGCGTTTCCAGGTCCTGATCGTTGGAGGACGCGACGACTTCGGCCTTAACCGAGCGTTGGAAATCGGTGACTTCTTCCGGGCGCTCGTCAATCAACAGCACCATCACATGAACTTCCGGATGATTCGTGGTGATAGCGTTGGCGATTTGTTTGAGAATGGTGGTTTTGCCGGTGCGCGGCGGGGCGACGATGATGCCGCGCGTGCCTTTGCCAATCGGCGTGACAAGATCAATAACGCGGGTCTCGATCAGATCCGGCGACGTCTCGAGACTGAATTTTTCAATCGGATCAATGCTGGTAAGATTTTCAAAACGCACGGCCTTCGTGTATTGATCGAACGGCATGTCGTTGACCTTGTCCACGGACTTGAGCTGCGGGCTGGTCCCGCGATGCGGCGGCTGCGTTGGCCCGACGATATGACTGCCCTCGCGCAGGAAGCTGCGCTTGATGGTGTCGGGCGTGACAAAAATATCGGTCGGTTTGGGGTGAAAGTGATTTTGGGCGGTGCGGAGAAATCCGAAACCTTTTTCGGAGATTTCAAGGAAGCCGGAACCGGTGTTCTGACCGTTAGTGTCATTATTTTCTGTGCTCATACTGA
>JBEEGR010000091.1:0-8649 GCA_041166985.1 Verrucomicrobiota bacterium
AAAAAGATTCACCGCCGGCGACCTGAACCGGGCTGCCCTTCTGCATTTCATTTTCGGCGTCGCACAACCTCAACCGCTCACCAGCCAGTTCCTTTCCGAGTTTGCGGATGGTTTCGTTGATGCGCGAGTCGGCGCGGAACGGCAGCGCGTCGTCGTCGCAGGCGGCTTGAAAATGTTTGCGTGCCTCGGCGAAGTTGGTCATGGCGAGCAGACAATCGCCCCAGTGAAACTGTAGTTCGGCAAAACGAGGATCGAGTCGCGCGGCTGTTTCGAATCGGTTCGCGGCGGCCACGTAGTTGCTTTGTTTCTGCAGGTCGCGCGCTTCGGCATAAACGATGTCAAATTGTTGCTGCTCCGCGGCGGGCTGGTTGGAGTTCACAAACGAAGCAAAGGGCGGAGAATCACGCAGATTAACCGACATCGTGCTGAGGATTATCTGCGCGCCGGATTTTTTACCCGCGCGAAGAATCCCGCGAAGGTTGCTTTCGAAGTTCCAATAAACTCTTTCCTTGCGCGGATCGGCGGGCGAGATCTGATTTTCCAGAAACATTCTCATGCCGCCCCACGAGGCATTTTTCGTTGAGCCTCGGTTTAATTTGTAGATTGAAGCCACGGCGAGTTGGCCGACACGCGTCCGCTGAATCGCCAATTTGAGCCGCGCCACCCAGAGCGGCGGCGCGCGCCAGCCGAACACCGTCGCCGCTCCGAACGGTCCGACCATTTCATTGTTGCCCATGTAAATGATCCAGATGTCTCCCGGCTGGCGGGCGCATTCGCGGGCGATCGGCAGGATCACGTGCGAGTTGACCGCAGTAATGCCGAGATTAACAACTTCAAACTTTTCGTTCGGAAAACGTTCGCGCAACAGAACTTCAAGATAGCGCGACACACCGTATGAAGGCTGCGGATCGCCCATTGCTGCCGATTCGCCGAAAATAAAAATTCGCCGGACGCCGGGAGGTTTTTGCGCGGCGATCTTAAACGGTCCCGGCCAGCGCGCCAGACCGGGCGGGAAGAAACGCAGGCTGAAATCTTCGTTGTTAATCAGAGATTTTTTTCCGTTCGGTTCGCGCCATTCCGCAAAAAACGAAGTTGAATATCCATAACCAGCCACGCGCAGTATCAGTTCCACCAGACCCAACAGGATCACCGGCAGCAATACCGCCAGAAGGCGGAACAGCCATTTGCGCCCGCGGGAAAGTGGAGCGGATCGTTGACTCGCAACTCTGATCCCTTGCGGGACGGGGCGAGAAAACCGGGAGAGTTGGCGCTTGGGATCTCGCATCAATGAAATTGTCGCTTCTGCGCCGCACGCAAGACAAGTCGCATTGATGTGTCTTGATTCAAAAACAAACCGACGTCGGCGGCAGACAGGGGCATAACGGCAGCGTATAGGGTAAAACCGTTTTTGAGAACCACTTCAAATGAAAACTAGCCTTTTGGCTAGTAGCCAACTGCAAAAGCTCTGAGCGAAACTCAGCGCATCCTCTGCCTTCCAATTTGAGGCGCGGTTCGCCATGGATTCAGGGTTGGATAAAAAAACTCATGCGAAACGCTCGAAGACAAAAAAGCAAACCACTTGGATATGGACAGTATCGTCTCCCGCGCCATAATGCGCCGATCCATTTTCGAACGAATAAAAGTTATAAAGCTAACTTCTAACCATGCAAAACTCTCCTCTTCCTCGTCACGGATTTAAGTTCAACACTGTGGGTCGGGCAACTCTGAATCGGGCCTGCGTCATCCTCGGTCTGCTGTTTTGTGCCGGCCAATTGGCCATAAGCGCAGCCGAAACCACTGGCGGATGGTCTTCGCTGGGCGCGATGCCCGCGCCGAAATGGGACGGCAAAGTCCTGCGCTTTCGCGGTGAACAAGGCACGCTCGCCATCACTCCGCTCTCGGCTGACGTCGTCCGCGTCCGGTTCACGCGAGCCAAAGCTTTCGGGCGCGACCATTCCTACGCCGTTGTGACGCACGATCTGGGCGGCGTGGAAGCAAAAGTAAATATTGGAAAAAACTCTACCATCCTCCAGACACCTGCGCTGAAGGTCATAGTGCAACACAACCCGCTTCGTATTTCTTTCGCCAACGCGGCGGGAGAAATTCTGGACGCCGATGATACTGATCGGGGAATTGCTTTTGCCGGAACTCAATTCCGAGTCGCCAAGCGCCTGCCGAATGACGAACACATTTACGGTCTGGGTGAAAAAAACGGGCGGCTCGACAAACGCGGCTGGCAACTCGGCGGCTACAATTACGTGATGTGGAATTCCGACACGTGGTCGCACGATTCCAGCACCGATCCGATCTATCTTTCGGTTCCGTTCTACCTCTCGATGTTGAACGGAAAAGCGCACGGACTTTTTCTGGATACTACCTGGCGCAGTTCCTTCGACATTGGCCGCGAAGAACCGAACCTTCTCACCTTTGGTGCGGTTAATGGCGAGCTGGATTATTATTTCATCAACGGTCCCGAACCGAAAAAGGTGGTTGAGCGTTACACCGCGTTGACCGGCCGCACGCCGCTTCCGCCAATGTGGTCACTGGGCTTTAATCAATGCCGTTACAGCTATTATCCCGAAGCGCGCGTCCGCGAAATTGCCGACACGTTCCGCCAGAAACAAATTCCCGCCGATGTCGTCTGGCTCGATATTCATTACCAAGAGGGCTACACCCCGTTCACTTGGGACCACGAACGTTTTCCCGATCCGCAAAAAATGGTTTCCGACCTGCGCGCCCAGGGCTTCCGCACTATTTGCATCGTGGATGCGCATCCGAAAAAACAAAAAGGTTACGCGCCTTATGACGAGGGCGTTGCCGGAAATTTTCTCGTCAAAAATCCTGACGGCTCCGTCTTCGAAGGCAAGGTTTGGCCCGGTAACGCCGAGAAAAATCCCGCTCCCAGTGTGTTTCCAGATTTCAGCAATCCGGCGGCGCGAAAATGGTGGGGTTCGCTTTATAAAAGTTACGTTGATATCGGCATCGCCGGCATCTGGAACGACATGAATGAGCCAGCCGTTTTTGATTCCGTCCGCGGCACGATGCCTCCCGATGTGGTCTTCGATAACGAAGGACAGCCCTCGATTCAACTTGAACTGCACAACGTCTATGGGCAGTTGATGAGCCGTTCCACATTTGAAGGACTCGCCCAATTACGTCCCAACGAACGCCCGTTCGTGCTGACGCGCGCGAGCTACGCCGGTGGCCAGCGCTACGCCGCCGTGTGGCCGGGCGACAATACCTCCGACTGGTCGTCCATGCGGCAATCCATTCCCACCCTGCTCGGTCTGGGCGTGTCTGGTTTTTCGTTTGTGGGAGCGGACATCGGCGGTTACGCGGGCATGCCCTCCGGCGAACTTTACACCCGCTGGATGCAGGTCGGTGTGTTTTCGCCGTTCATGCGTTCGCACAGCGAAATCGGCCAGCCCGATAAAGAACCCTGGTCTTTCGGCGCCCGCAATGAAGCGATCAACAAACGCACCATCGAACTGCGCTACGAAATCCTGCCGGAAATTTACAATGCCATGGAACAAGCCAGCCGAACAGGTGTGCCAGCGTTGCGCCCGTTGTTCCTCGAATTTCCTGATGATGGAAACGTCACGGGACGCGATGATGAATTCATGGTGGGCGACAAATTGCTGGCCGCGCCAGTCCTTCATGAGGGCGAGACAAACCGCGAGGTGTATCTGCCCAAAGGCGAATGGTTTGATTACTGGACCGGGCGTCGCTTTGACGGTGGCAAATCAATTCACATGACCGTCACATTGGATTCCATCCCGCTGTTCGTGCGCGGTGGTGCGTTTGTTTTTCGCGGGCCGATTGTTCAATCCACCGCCGAACTGCCAGGCAAACCATTGCGTGTGCTCGTAACCCCTGCGATTGCTTCTGAATCCTCATCGTACGAAGATGATGGAGCCACGCCGGATTATCGCACAGGAAAGTTCATGCGACGCACCTTCCGCCAAAATCGAAAAGACAAACTCGTCACCATTGAAATCTCACAACCGGAAGGCTCCTATCGTCCCGCCGCCCGCACGCTCGCGCTGTAAATATTGAGCGATACTGAACCGAAAAACGTCTCGCTCGATAGCGAAGCGATTCCGCATCTAACAGGCGGCGATGCGCAGCGCGGCTGGACGTTTACCAATGGCATCCTGACGATCCAAGCAGTGGATAGTTTCAAGCCGATGCGTTTTTCAGTTGAATACTGAAGGCGATTGAGAAAAACATTGGAACGAGCTGCGATGATTCAGGTTTGATCTTTTCCCAAAGGTCGCGGCCGATCGTCAAAGCGGAATCGGACAAACCGAATCATGACCTGCATTCTCGGCATCTCGGCCTTCTACCACGACAGCGCGGCCGCGTTGATTGTGGACGGAAAGATCGTGGCGGCGGCGCAGGAGGAACGTTTCACGCGCAAAAAGCACGACCCGGCTTTTCCCACTCACGCCATCGCCTACTGCCTCAAAGCAGGCGGCATCCAGGAAAACGATCTCGATTACGTCGTGTTCTATGAGAAGCCGCTGGTCAAGTTCGATCGTTTGCTGGAAACCTATCTCGCGTTTGCGCCCTCCGGTTTCCGCAGCTTCCGGCTCGCGTTGCCGGTGTGGCTTAAAGACAAACTTTATACCCGCCGCACTCTGAAGCGGGAACTTCGAAGTGCGAAACGCGCAAAGTTTGTTTTCACCGAACATCACGAAAGCCATGCGGCCAGCGCTTTTTTCCCCAGCCCGTTTGAGGAGGCGGCGGTGCTTACGGTGGATGGCGTGGGCGAATGGAGCACGGCGACCATTGGTGTGGGCGAAGGCAATCAGATCGAACTCCTGCGCGAAATGAAATTCCCGCATTCGCTTGGTTTGCTTTATTCCGCGTTCACTTATTATTGCGGATTCAAAGTCAACAGCGGCGAATACAAACTCATGGGCCTCGCGCCTTATGGACGTCCGCGCTATGCCGATTTGATCCGCGAAAAGCTCGTGGACATCCGCAACGACGGCAGTTTCTGGATGAACATGGATTTCTTCCAATATTGCCAGGGATTGACCATGACGAACGACCGTTTCCACGAATTGTTCGGCGGTCCGCCGCGCCAGCCGGAAGCGCAGTTGGAGCAACGCCACATGGATTTGGCCGCCAGCATTCAGGTGGTTACTGAGGAAATTTTCCTGAACATGGCACGCGAAGCCCATCGGCTGACCGGCAAAACCAATCTCGTGCTCGCCGGTGGCGTGGCGCTGAACTGTGTTGCCAATGGACGAATCCTGCTCGAAGGTCCGTTCACCAAAATCTGGATTCAACCTGCGGCCGGCGACGCCGGCGGCGCATTGGGTGCCGCGCTTTTCGTGTGGTATCAACTCCTCGAAAACGAACGCCAGCCTGCGCAACCCGATGCGCAATTCGGCAGCCTGTTGGGACCAACCTTTTCAGAAAACGAAATTGCCCGCGTTCTGGTCGGGCAAAATGTTCCGCACGAAAAATTTACCGACGAAAACGCGTTGTTGGAATCAGTCGCCGGTTTGCTGGCGGAGGGAAAAATCGTTGGCTGGTTTCAGGATCGAATGGAATTCGGCCCACGCGCGCTCGGAGCGCGAAGCATTCTCGGCGACCCGCGGAATGCCGAGATGCAGTCGGCGATGAACGTGAAGATTAAATTCCGCGAAAGCTTTCGCCCCTTTGCACCCTGCATTCTCAAAGAGCGTGCCGCTGAATATTTTGAATTATCAGCCGATGCCGACAGCCCGTATATGCTGCTGGTGGCTCCGGTGCGGAAGCAACATCGTGTGACCCTCAGCGAGCAGGATCAAAAAATAGTCGCGGACGATCCCGATCTGCGACGACGCGTGAACGTGGTCCGCTCCACCCTGCCCGCCATCACTCATGTGGATTACAGCGCGCGCATTCAGACCGTGGACGAGCCGCGACATGGCCGCTTCTACCGCTTGCTCAAAACCTTTGAAACGCGCACGGGATGTCCGGTGTTGGTGAACACCAGCTTCAACGTGCGTGGCGAACCCATTGTCTGCACGCCAGCCGAGGCAATTCGCTGTTTTCTCTCCACGGAAATGGACGCGCTCGTATTGGAGAATTTTATTTTGCGGAAAGAAAATATTTCAGAAAAACTTTCAGCAGCCGAACGCGACCGGCATCTCGCATCATTTGCGCCCGATTAACCATGACCTGGTCTGATTTACCTCTCAAACCCACACGCAAAATTCTGCGGCAGTTCGCGGCGGCGTTGGCCATTGTCTTTCTCGCGCTGGCCCTTCGGCGCGGATTTGCGCAAGGTCACGTCACGCTCGGTTGGGTTTTCTGCGTGATGAGCGTTTGGGGCGTGATCGGTTTGTTTAAACCGTCACTGGTTCGATGGTTGTTCATAACCGCAACGGTCGTGGCGTTTCCGATTGGCTGGGTCGTCACCAATCTCGTGCTGGCAATTATGTTCTACCTGATCCTGACTCCCGTTGGCCTGTTTTTCCGCGCGCGAAAACGCGATGCTTTATCACTCGCGCGAAAACCAGCAGGTGATACATATTGGACAGAACGCAAACCCAACACAGACCCGGCACGCTACTTCAAACAATTTTGATTCGCATGGCTATGAAAAAACAAAACAGAGAATTTAAAAAACTCGCCGAATCACAATCGTCCGGTGGATTTTTCAGCGACCTCTGGGGATTTTTGAAGACCAACAAAAAATGGTGGCTCATCCCCATCCTGATTCTTTTTCTGATTCTCGGGCTGCTTCTACTCCTGTCCGGCACCGGTCTGGCTCCGTTTATTTATACGCTGTTTTAAACCTTCCACTACTTGACGGAAATGATCCGATAGGAAACGGCTGAAAGGCACCGAAGCGCCGGAGAAGCGCGGCATTTATGCCGCTTCAACGGTAATAACCTTTGGTTTTCGATGCGGCTTGGATGTGCGTGAATTGAAGCGGGCTAAAGCCCGCGCTCCTTTTGAAAAGTCGCCGTCTTTTGATTGCACCGTTCCAGCTTACGCGAGGTCGGTTTCGTAACCCAGCTTGCGAAATCGTTGCAGTTTGTAAATCAACGCGCGCCGGCTGATGCCGAGTGCTTTGGCCGTTTCCGTGCGATTGAAATCGTGTTTCTTCAACGCCAGAAGAATCGCCTCGCGCTCGATCTCTTCCAACTGCTGCGCCTCTGTGGCTGAAGCGAGCGGCGCCTGCCCGGCGGCCTCGCGCACGCGGGTCGGCAGATGCTCCGGCAAAATCAATTCGCTGCGCGAAAGCAACACCGCACGTTCCATCGCGTTGCGGAGTTCACGCACATTGCCCGGCCACGGGTAACGCTCCAAACACGCCGTCACAGCGTCGGAAAACCGCGCGCGGCCTTTGGCAAACTCGGTGATAAACAGTCCGGCCAGCGGCAAAATATCTTCGCGTCGTTCACGCAACGGAGGCATGTTCAACTCCACCACGTTCAGCCGGTAAAATAAATCCTCGCGAAACTTTCCGGCCTTCACCAGCTCTTCCAGATTTCGGTTGGTCGCGGTCAGAATGCGGGCGTTGGATTGAATTTCACGATTCGAACCGACGCGCTGAAAACGTCCGTCCTGAGTCACGCGCAAAAGTTTTGCTTGAAGCTGCGGCGACATCTCGGCGATTTCATCGAGAAAAATTGTGCCGTTATTCGCCTGTTCAAATCGTCCGATGCGTTGCGCGTGCGCACCAGTGAACGCGCCTTTCTCGTGTCCGAACAATTCCGCTTCCAGCAACGTTTCCGGAATCGCCGCGCAATTTACTTTCACCAACGAACCTTTAGCGCGCGTGCTCCAGGCATGAAGGACGTCCGCCAGAACTTCTTTACCCACACCGCTCTCACCAGTTATCAAGACGCGCGTTTCCGACGCCGCAATCAACAACGCATCGCGGAATACAGCCTCAGTGAGCGGACTGCGCGCAACCACATGCGGCGGCAATGGTTTTTCTTCCGCCAGTTTGATCGGCGAGTTTTGCGCCAGACCGGTCGCGCGCTGGACCGACGCGAGCAGTTCATCCAGATCAATCGGTTTGCTTAAATAATTTACCGCGCCGTCCCGCATGGCTTCCACCGCGTCGCGAATGTCGGCATACGCGGTCACGAGCAGCACCGGCAACGTGGGATGCGCCTTGCGCGCGTGACGAAGCGTTTCGAGGCCAGTCATGCCGGGCATGCGCACGTCGGAGATCATCATGGCGATGGTTTCATCCTGAAGCAGTTCGAGCGCCTGCTGGCCGGACGAAGCGACCACGGTTTCAAATCCCTGGCTCTTCAAAAATGAATCGAGCAGACTCCGTTGGCCAGGGTCATCATCCACGATCAAGATGCGCGGCGACTTGACGTGATTTTTGTGAGTTTCGGACGCCATGCGGAAAATCTATCGAAGTATGTCGTTCGCCAAAAGAAGTATTCAAACGCTGCATGAGCGATGCGGGTTGATTAAAGCTCGCCGTAGCGGCGCGTCGACAGACCGCCGCTGACTGGATTTGAATGGCGGCGCTCTGCCGAGTCGCCGCTACGCTCCGTCTGTAAACAAAATCCAAACGCCATTTATTTAATTTCCGTGCCGGTGGCAACTTGACCTGGTTGCAATAAGGTCTTGATGATTTCGCCTTCGCCGCTAACGGTCATCCCGTAAAAGGTTTTGAAC
>JBEEGR010000092.1:0-3022 GCA_041166985.1 Verrucomicrobiota bacterium
GGAACTTTCCGAAATCCGCTATCCGCCCGTGGCCAGCGTCGTTTTGGGATTTCGCCGCGATGATGTCGCGCACGCGTGCGATGGGTTCGGCATGTTGATTCCGAAAATCGCAGGTTTCAGGATTCTCGGGACGATTTTTTCCTCCGCGTTGTTTCCTGACCGCGCGCCGGCGGGACATCATACGCTGACGAGTTATGTCGGCGGCGAGCGTTATCCCGAACTTGCATCGCTGCCACCGGAAAAACTTTACGAGATTGTCTGCGAAGATCTGCGCGTGTTGCTGGGTGTGCGCGGCAAACCGACTTTTCAGCATCGTGCTTTTTATCCGAAGGCGATTCCGCAATACAACGTCGGCTATGGTCGCTTCAAAGATTTGATGACGGAGATCGAAATAAAGGCGCAGGGTTTGTTTTTGGCCGGGCATTATCGTGACGGCGTTTCGCTGAGTGATTCAATTGTGTCCGGCTGCAACGTGGCGGAGCGGGTCGCGGAAGTGTTGAAACGTTGAAACGTTGAAACGTGAATCGTTACATCGAGAATGGTTCCAACGTGACGGCGATGGTCATTCCGATATAACGTGTTAACGATTTAGAATGTAACGAATGAAAGCTGTTCTCCTCGTCAACCTCGGTTCGCCCGATTCGCCGTCTGTCCCGGACGTGCGGCGTTACCTGAATGAATTTCTGATGGACGGCCGCGTGATTGATGTCGCATGGCCGTTGCGCCGTTTGGTGGTCGGACTGATTCTCATTAATCGCCCCAAGGAATCGGGCCATGCGTACGAAAAAATCTGGACCGCAGAAGGCTCGCCGTTGGTTGTCACCGGCAAACACGTTCAAGCTGCGTTGCAGAAACGGGTGAGCGTTCCCGTCGAACTGGCAATGCGCTATCAAAACCCGTCCATCGAAAGCGCGGTTCGCAAGCTGGTGGAGCAGGGGATTGACGACCTGTTTTTGATTCCGCTTTTTCCACATTACGCGATGTCGAGTTACGAAACCGCCGTGGTGCGCGTGCAGGAAGTCGCCCGCAAACTGGCGCCCAAAATGAAGATCACCGTGCAACCGCCGTATGGCGACGCGCCGGATTACATCGCGGCGCTGGTGGCCAGCGCGGCGGAATTTCTGAAGCAGGATTACGATCATCTGCTGTTCAGCTTTCACGGCATCCCGGAGCGGCACATTAAAAATTCCGACACGACCGGTTGTCATTGTCTGGCCACGCCGAATTGTTGCGAGACGCCCAGCCCGGCGCACGCGACCTGTTATCGCGCGCAATGTTTTAAGACAGCGGCGGAATTTGTGAAGGCGGCGGGCGTACCGGCGGGAAAATATTCCATCTCCTTCCAATCGCGCCTCGGCAAAGATCCCTGGCTCAAGCCGTACACCGATTACGAATTACTGCGGCTCGCGCAGGAAGGCAAAAAAAAGATGCTCGTGATCTGTCCGGCGTTCGTCGCGGATTGCCTGGAGACGATTGAAGAAATCGGCATGCGCGGCTGCGAAGATTTCATGGGCGCCAGCGGCAAGGAATTCACGCGCATTCCCTGCATGAACGAGCACCCGCTCTGGATTCAGGCATTGGAGAACATGGTGAAGAAATTTACAGGTGCCTGACCGAGAAACTGGCCGAGCGGGTGCTCGGCGCTCCGTTACTTCTCAAAACAGCTCCGCGACGGAGTGCAAATCTGCGGGCCGACCTGCCGGTCGTCCGGTCCCACTTCACTCATCGTGCGGTTGCACCAGCAATTTTCGCAGCCCGATTCCTCGGTCGCCGTGGAAAAAACCTCATGCTCCTGCGCCGGGATATACATTTTTTTCGTCCGAAGATGTTTGCAGAGATTTGCGTTCATACTAGGCTATGAGTTGAGTGAGTGTGCGGCGAACCAGTGCGCGGACGAGCGGGACTTTGTAGCCGTTGTGCGCCTGCACCTTGGCTTTTTCCAAAATGATGTCGGCGGCTTTCAACGCGGTTTCGTCATCCAAAGTTTTGCCTTCGAGAAAATCATTCGCCGCTTTGGATTGATACGGCACGTTGGAGACCGCGCCGAGCGCAATCTTCACCTGGCTGAGTTTTTTGCCATCCACTTTCGCGGCGGCGGCGCAACTGACCAGCGCCCAGTCGAAGTTCGCCTTCTCGCTCGCCTGGAGATAAACGCTGTGGCGGTTCTGCACGGGAATTTCCACACGCACAATCAGATCGCCTTGCTCCAGTGAATTGTGCGACGTCGGATTGTCCCATGCCTTGGCGTAAAGCTGCGCAATGTTCATTGGCGTTTCCTTGCCATCGCGTAAAACAATTATGCTGGCGTCCAGCGCGGCGAACACGATTGAAAGATTGGAAACCACCGGGCTGATGCAGGTGTTGCCGGTGAACAAACTGTGATATTTATTTTCGCCGTGGCGCGCGTAACACATGTCGCCGCCTTTTTTCAGGCATAACACGTCACGATGGCGGAAATACCAGCAACGCGAATGTTGCGCGAGATTGCCGCCGACCGTGGCCACGTTACGGATCTGACGTGAGCCGACTTCCGCCGCCGCTTGTTGCAAACCCGGAAATGTTTTTCTGATCCCGTCGTGGTCTTCGATTTCCGCGACGGTGATATTCGTGCCGATTTTCCAGACCTTGGAACTGGATTCAATTTTGTTGGTGCCCGGCAGCGACTTGATATTCACCAGAGTTTTCGGCTCGGCGAGATATTCCTTCATCAGGTTGAGCAGATCGTTGCCGCCGGCGAGGTAAGCGCCATCTTCGCCGACAAGTTCCTGAGCGCCGGCCGGGGAGGTTGCAGTTGCGTATTGAAAAGGTTTCATGCGATGGAGAGTTTGTCTTTGCCCAGCGCGGCGAGCACGCGTTGCGGAGTGATCGGAAGGCTGCTGACGCGGACGCCGAGCGCGTTGGCGACGGCATTCGCGATGGCTGCGGCGGTGGGAATCGTAGCTGGCTCGCCAATGCCGATGACGCCGCGTTCGGGCATTTCAAATAGCACAACTTCAATCTCCGGCGCATCGGCCAGGCCGGT
>JBEEGR010000093.1:0-4486 GCA_041166985.1 Verrucomicrobiota bacterium
ACGGCCGCGACGAATCCTTTCAATCCGGTTTGCACGCCCATGAGCGGATCAATGCTCGCGTAGTTCATGGCAAATAAAATTCCACCCGCGCCCGCCAGCGCCGAGCCGAGGCCGAAGGTGAACGAGATGATGGAATTGATGTTTACGCCCATGAGTGCGGCGGCTTGTTCATTGAACGCCACGGCGCGCATGGCGGTGCCGACTTTGGTTTTTTGCACGATGAAACGAAGTGTGATCAATAACAGGGCGGTGATAATAAAAACCAAAACCTGGGTGGAACCCAAAACCAATCCGCCGAAATGCCAGGTTTCCGCTGGAATCAGGTCGGGAAATTTTCGGGGTGCCGCGCCGAAAACGGCACGATGCTGACACGTGTATTCAATCAAGAGCGATACGCCGATGGCGGTGATCAGCACAGTCAGTTTTGGCCGGCTGCGCAATGGGCGATACGCTAGAAACTCAATAAGCATTCCGAGCAGCGCACAAATTACCATTGCTGAAATGAGTACGACCGTGCCGCCAACCCATGATTGCGCGGGCAACAGCCGATTGACCAACGGCGAAAGAAAATATCCTGCAAACGCACCGAGCATGAAGACGTCGCCGTGCGCGAAGTTGATGAACCGCAGGACGCCGTAAACCATCGTGTAGCCAAGGGCGATGAGCGCGTAAATCGCTCCGAGGGCAAGACCGTTAATGAGTTGCTGAAAAATTTCGGTCATTTGTAGCGACGGTCTGTGACCGCCGACGGCTTAACAAATCCGGCGGTCACAGACCGCCGCTACAGAACGTCATGGCGCCACGGTTTCCAGAAATTTATATTTGCCATCCTTAATTTGGAGAATCACGGCGGACTTCACGGCGTCGCGATTTTCGTTGATGGTGATGACGCCGGTCACGGCTGGAAAATCTTTTGTGGCAGCGAGGGCGTCGCGAACTTTTTGCCCATCGATGCTGCCAGCGCGTTTGATGGCATCGGCGAGAACCAGCGCGGAATCGTAGCCGCAGGCGGCGAGCGCATCGGGAGTTTTGCCGTTCCATCGTTTTTTGTAGTCCTCAACAAATTTTTTGCTCAACTCACTTCCCACTGCGGGTGAATAGTGCGTCGAAAAATAATTGCCTTCGACCGCGTCCCTGCCGATTTCGGTAAGTTTTTCAGATTCCCAGCCATCGCCGCCATAAAACGGAACCTCCAGCCCGAGTTGCCTGGCCTGCACGCAAATCAAGGCCACGTCGGTGTAATATCCCGGCACAAACACCCCGTTGGGATTGGCGGATTTAATGGCGGTGAGCTGCGCTTTAAAATCTTTATCGCCGCCGTTGTAATCCAGTTCGGTCGCAATCTCGCCGCCGTTGGCCACGAATTTTTCTTTGAAGAATTTCGCGAGGCCTTTGCTGTAATCGCTTTTTTCATCCACAAAAACCGCGACTCTTTTTTCGTGAAGGGTTTTCGTCGCAAAGTTCGCCATGACGGTTCCCTGGAATGGATCAATGAAGCAGACACGAAAAATAAAATCGCCGACCTGTGTGACTTTGGGATTCGTGGACGAGGGCGAAATCATCGGAATTTTATTCTGCTGACAAATCGGCGCGGCTTCGAGCGAACGACTGGAGGCGACTTCGCCAAGAATTGCGACGACTTCGTCACGCGCGATGAGTTTGTTGACGACCGTGGCGGGTTCGCCGGCTTTGGATTGCGTGTCTTCGGTGAGCAGTTGAAGTTTTTTGCCGAGCACACCGCCAGCCGCATTGATTTCTTCAATCGCCATGAGCGTGCCTTCATGCGATGAGATTCCGAACGTCGCTTCCTTGCCGGTCAGCGAAGCAAATTCGCCGACTTTGATGGTGCCGCTGCTGTTGCCTGCTTCGCCCGACTCGCCGGGTTTGTTGCATCCCGATAAAAAAACGCCGAGCAACGTAATCGCGAGCGGAAAAATTTGTTTACGCCAGTTCATCATAAAAATTTGCTTAATTTCGAATCACACCTTTGAAAAACACGCTTCACCGTAAGTAAACAAGTCTCCAGTTTCAATCCTCAATGCAACTCCCTGATGGAACGTGGCCGGGAAGCTGCGTTCGCTGACAGCCAGGATGGCTGCCGCTACCATAGCGGCACGCTTCCAGCGTGCCGGTGACTGCGGCATCTCCGCCGCGGATTTCCCGATGCACCAGAAAATTATTTGACAGGCTTTCACTCACTAACCTACCGTTCGGTAGTTTTTATGGCGAAGGACCTTTTGAACTCCGACACGCGGCAACAAATTTTGCAAGCCGCGCTCAAGCGTTTTGCCCATAGCGGTTATTCCGCAGCGTCGGTGCAACAGATTGTGGATGACGCCCAGGTCTCCAAACCGGCGCTCTATTATTATTTCCACGACAAAGCCGGTTTGTTTCAAGCGCTGGTGGATGAAGCGCACGACGAGCGTTTTCGCCTGATGCAGGCGGCGGCCAATTCCAGCGACAATTTCAAAGAGCAACTCACGGAAATCCTGACCGCGCTCTTTGAATATCTGACCGAGAACCGCGAATTGATGCGCATTGCCTTTGCCACCGCTTTTGCCGCTCCCGGCGAATTGCCCGAAGGACTGCTCTACTCGGAAAAGTGCGAGCGCAATTTCGAGTTTATTCATTCGCTCATGCAAAATGCCCTCGCCGATGGCGCGCTGGATGCCCGATTTGAAAGTCGCGAACTCGCTTTCGGATTTTACGGGCAACTGAACGCCTATCTGGTTTCCCATTTGCTCATGCCCGATTGCCACTTGAATCGGGAAACGGCGGAACGCATTGTAGAGTTGTTTCTCGTCGGTGCGGCCGCCAAGAGGCGCTCCAGATAATTCGGGAATTCGTCGGGTCAATTAAACACATGAAAAAAGTAATTATAGCGATTGTTATTGTGCTGGCGGTCATCGCGGTGCTTGCCGGCATCAAGGGTTTGCAATTTAAAAAAATGATGGCCACGCCCTGGGTGCCGCCCCCGGAGACGGTTTCCTCCGCCGTGGCCCGCGAAGAAAAATGGCAGGACACACTCAGCGCGGTCGGGACCATCACCGCCGTCCAGGGTGTTATCATTGCGCCGGAACTCAGCGGCACCGTGACCGAGATTGCTTTTGAATCCGGCGCCGTCGTGGCCAAGGACGATTTGTTGATCCGCCTGGATACCTCCACCGAAGAAGCGCAACTGAAGGCTACCGAAGCGCAATCCGATTTGGCGCGCATCAACGTGGATCGCGCCCGCAAACTCAGGGCCGACAACACCATGTCGCAGGCGGAACTCGATCAGGCCGAGGCTGCGTGGAAACAGGCCGACGCCAACGCCAATGCGATTCGCACCGCGATTGCCAAGAAAACCATTCGCGCGCCATTTGCTGGACGGCTCGGCATTCGCACGGTGAATCTTGGCGAGCATCTTGAGGTCGGCAAAGCCATCGTCTCGTTGCAGTCACTCGCGCCCGTGTATGCGGATTTTTCCCTGCCGCAACAGGATTTGGCGCAATTGAAAACCGGAATGCGCGTTCAGGTTTCCGCCGATACTTACACGAACCGGTTTTTTGAAGGCAAACTCACGGCAATCAATCCTGACCTCGATTCCTCCACGCGCAACGTGCGTTTGCAGGCAACGCTCGACAATGCCGACGGTCTGTTGCATCCGGGAATGTTCGCGCGAATGGAAGTGTTGTTGCCGGAGGAGCAAAGTGTTCTCGTGATTCCCGCCACGTCTATTTTGAGCGCGCCGTATGGTGATTCGGTTTACGTGATTGAAGCCGGGACCAACGCGGTTTCGTCCGCGACCAATTCCACTCCGGGACTCATCGCTCGCCAGCAATTCATCCGCACCGGAAAATCGCGCGGAGATTTTGTGGCCGTTGAAACCGGACTCAAAGCCGGTGAACGCGTGGTGAAGGCTGGCGTGTTCAAACTCCGCAACTTCATGCCGGTCGTTGAGAACAACGACGTCACGCCGAAGTCTGAAGAAAAACCGAAACCTTCGGATACTTGAATCTTGTTCCAAACTTTTGATGAAGCCGCTCACGAAACAATTCCGCCAGGTAGGGACATCGCGCCGCGATGTCCCCGCCCGCGTAGCAGCGGGCGGAACGAACGTTTCGCGGCAAGCACACTTGCAAGATCATTGCCCCGCTGAACGCGGTGCTGACGGCGCAGCGCGCCATCCCTACCTGAATTTCGCATGAAGTCATTTACCGATTTATTTATCCGACGCCCGGTGCTGGCCATTGTCGTGAACCTGGTGATTCTCATCGCCGGGTTTCAGGCCATCCGTTCGCTCAACGTCCGCCAATATCCGCGCAGCGAAAATGCCACGGTGACGGTGACGACGGTTTACGTCGGCGCCAGCGCGGACCTTGTGCGCGGGTTCATCACCACGCCGCTCGAACGCGCCATCGCGGCGGCCGACGGCATTGATTACATTGATTCCGTCAGCAAACTCGGCCTCTCGACCATCACGATTCATCTCAAGCTCAACTTC
>JBEEGR010000094.1:0-5712 GCA_041166985.1 Verrucomicrobiota bacterium
CGCTCTGCGAGCAACGCATTCAAAATGGCATTTTCTTTCACGTCCGCCGGCGCGTTGCCCTCGAACACAAACGGGCCCGGAAAGTTTTTCCCGCTCTGATCCGCACGCTGGCGAATTTTCTCCAGATACTCATCACGCACGTCGTCCGAGAGCCAGACCGCCTGAAACGGACTGTTGCCTTCCAGTTTCCCGGCATCGTCGTTGTAGATGCCTTCGCCCGGTCGCGAGAGCAGGCGCGGCGCGGGATTGTCCTGGTCCATGATGAGGTAAGCGTCGGCTTCGTTGCATTGGAGCGCGATGCGGATGACCATCTGGCCGAGCGTCGCGCGCGCAAGCGTGTAAGCGCCGCCTAGCGTTTGCGAACCGAGCAGCACATGAATGCCAAACGCGCGGCCCTGGCGAACGATGCGGTCGAGCAACACCGCCGCGCCTTGCGACACGCGATCTTCTTCGGTGAAAAATTCCTGAAACTCGTCAATCAAGAGGAGCGAACGCGGCATCGGCTCTTTGCCGCCCGCGCGTTTGTAACCGGCGACATCCTGCGCGCCAATCTGCCGAAACAAATCTCCGCGACGGCGCAACTCCGCATCCACGCGCTCCAACACGCTGAGTCCGAACGCGCGATCGCTTTCAATGGCGACCACTTTGGCGTGCGGCAATCGGCGGTTCGCGTAGCACTTGAATTCGACGCCTTTTTTGAAGTCCACCAGATAAAACTCGACCTGCTCCGGACTGCACCAGAGCGCGAGATTCGTGATCATGATATGGAACAAGGTGGATTTGCCGGAACCAGTTTTGCCCGCGATCAACGCGTGCTGGCGCGTGCCTTTGCCGATTTCGAGATATTGAAATTTGGTCGCGCCCGAACGGCCAATCGGCACGCGCAGTTCTTCACTTGTATCTTCAGACCAGATTTCGGCCTCGGGGGGCGCGACGTTCGCAAACGGAACCTCGACACGATTGGAATCTTTGCCGCTCTTGCCGACTTCGTGCAAAAAGTGCGTGGCGAATTCCGCCGACGGCGGCGCGTCGAGCAACAAACGCGTTCCGGGCATTTGCCAATTGGCCAGCGCGAAAGTTTTTTCTTTCGCGACGAGGTTCACGCTGTTTTTGCGCAATTCATCGGGCACGAAATCGTGCGGCAACGGCAGGCGCTGGTCCCAATGAATGAGCGTGTAAACGCCGCAGCGCGCGCCGCTCGTCGCGATGTTTCGCAGACGCCGCGCCGCCGTGTCGCTGAAGTTCGCCGGGAACGACGCGATGACGAGCACGTGATATTTTTCCGCGATGGTGCCGGCCTGCGCGTTATATTCCGCGATGGTTTCGTATTCGTTGCGGAGATACATCTGGATGACTTTCTCCATGTGCTCGTTCAGCTCCGCGAGTTTTTCCTCGAACTGATTTTGCTGCGTCCAGATGCGGCTGTTGATGTGGCTCTCCTCGTAATCGGCGAGGTGCATGATGCCGGCAAAATTCTGGCCGAGGCCGACCGGATCAAAAATCGTGAGGCTCAATTTCCCGGGTGGAATCGTGGCGAGCAGCCGGAAAATAATGTTGTTGACGGAGCTGATCGCGTCTTCGTGTCCGCCTTTGGCGGCTTCAAACAGAATCGAGCCTTCGTTCGGATACGTGAGCGAGAGCGGCACGGTGAAAGTGGACGCACATGGCAATGCCAGGCGCGGATCTTTCGGGAGCACCTCGGCAAATTTTTCCAACTCCACTTCCAGGCGCGCAAATCTCGCGGCGTTTTTAAATTCAGCCGGCGGCGTCCAGTCTTTCCACCGCGAGACATCCCATTCTGGAAATAATTTTTCGGCGGTTTCGTTTGCCAGGCGGATTTCTTCGCAGAGCGGCGCGACGGAATTTTTCCATTCCGTTTCCAGCGTCACCCATTGATGTTCGTGCCAGGAACGCAGTTCGGCCATTTTTGAATCATACGCATCCTTGAATTGCTGGTCGCCGGTTTCAGTTTCCGTTGTCAATCGCGCCATGCTTTCTTTGTGCGCGGTTTGGATCAACACCTGTTTTGCGCGATGGCTCTGCTCATGTTTCTCCGTGATGCGCCCGGCCTTCTCATCCACCTGGATGGGCCGGACGGTGCGCAGGTCGAGCGCCGCCTTCACCGCCAGTTTCCATTCGCGATTGAGGCGGTCGTTGGTCTCATCAAACTCGCGATGAATGCGTTGCCGGTCCTGCTGCAAGCGCAATTCTGATTTTTCAAAACAGGCGTCGTGCAACCGTCGCGCGCGAAAAAGATTTTCCGCAATGGCCGTTGCGGCCGGTGTCGCCGAACTTTTACCGAACACGCGCACGAGCTTGGGGAGAGAATTTTTTTGAAACTTGTCCAGTTCGTCGCGCGTTTTCGCGATCAACGCGAGAAGCTCTTCCAGCAAAGCGTCATCCTCGCTGGAAAGATCCGGCGCGGGCCGGGCGTGTTCGGGCGAAAGCAATTTGCGCAAACCGGGATAACCGCCAAAGGCTTTTTCGGCGGCGTCCTGCAGCGCGCTCAACTCAATGTTCGCCTGCGCCAGCCGGTCTTGAAAATCTTCGCGGCGAGTGGTGGCTTCCTCCAATTCCTTGTCGCGCTGGCGCTCGGCATTGAGCGCCGAGGTTTGGATTTTGTGTTTTTTGTGGCCTTCCTCGTTGCTGATGTCGTCGAACGCTTTTTTGCGGAGTTTGGCGTGGGCGTTCAGGATTTTTTCTTTGCGCGCCTGATAATGTGATTCGCGGTGGTCCTGCCCGGCTTCAAACGTCGCTTGTTCATTTGCCGTGTTGATCGACAATTCCGTGGCGCGCCGATCCAGCTCCGCCGTGAACGCCGTTTGTTCCGCGCCGGATTTCAAACGGAATTCGCTGTTCAGCTTTTCCTCGCGCGCGGCGAAATCCCGCACCAGGCCTTTGAGCCTTTCCAACAAACGCAACGTGTCACTGACTCCCGGATTTTTACTCACAATCGTGCCTGACTTTGGTTAACAGTTCGTCCAATTTTTCAATCACCGTCACGGTCTTGTCCACCTGAATGATGAGTTCCTGGATGTAACGACGCTCAAATTCATCCGACTTGGCATCGCGCCAGTAGTTTTTCGTCTCCTCCCATTGCAGGGAAATTTCTTTCGTCAATCCGACCAAACGGCTTTTGCTCCCGCTTAAATTCATGGCGCTCCTTGTTCGGTATTGGTGTCCGTGCCAGTTGGCGGAGGGGATGAAGGAGCGGACGATCCCGGCGCGGTCACGTCCGCATACGCTTCCAAAGTCTGAATCACGCGTTCGAGATACGCCACGGCGCGCGGCATCTCCGTGGTGAGGAATCCGTGCATCTGCTCGACCTGTTTTGTCATCGGGTCGGAGCGATTTTCCAGATCGCGATCCCATTTTTGCAACACTTTTAATTTATCCTCCGCGTCGCTCATCTGGCTTTGGCAGCGGCGAACGGCCATTTGTTGCGCGGAAGAGACTTCCTGAAAGTTGGAGATGTTCGCGCTGAACAATTCCGCCTGGGCGCGCTCATATTTTTTCCGGCGCACCTTCAATTCATTTTGCCATAGCAAACGCTGGTCATTTTGCAGCCATTGCTTGGTGCGCTGGACGTCGCTGCCGATTTCTTCCAGCGTCGGGCGCGCTTTGCTCAAGTACACAATCAGATTGGCCCGAAACAGTTTGATCGCTTCGACGGATGTGATGTGGGCGCGTTCAGCCATGTTAACGCTGGTTCAAATACTCCTCGATGCGCTGAGCTTTGCGGAGCAGATACGGCGTGTGGTCTTTGGACAGCTCGACAAATTTTTTTAACGCCTTCATCGCGGTGCGGAATTCTTCGGCGAACTTTTCGTGTTCCTGGTCCTGCCACGTATCGCCGAGCGCGGCGAAGCGGGCGTGCAACAGCACGAGACGGTTTTCGAGGTCGGTATTGAAGCGTTGAAGTTCATCGGCGAAGCGCCGGACTTTTTCAGGATCCATGATGGCTTGTGACATGGCGTTTCCTTTTGTTAAGTGTTCTGCGACACATCATTGCCAAACCATCGCCCAGAGGCGACATAAATTCCATGCGGCTGATTTGATAATCCGTTTGGAAAACAAAAAGGCGGAGCGCCAGTTGTAATTCGATCCAGGGAGGAACCCGCTGGATCGATTCAGCCAACGCTCCGAAAGCAACGCGAGCTTAAGGATGTTCTTTGTCGCGTTCTTTGTCCTGGCCCGGCGGCACTGCTTGAGGACGCGCCGGAACCGGGGCGGGCGCTTGACGCGGCGGAATAACTTCCGGTCTTGGCGAAGGAACCGTGACTTCTTTTTCACGTCCAGTCGGCGGTAAAGGTCTTTCCGCTGGAATCTGCGGCGTTATTCGCTCAGGAGCAGCGGGGGCGGGAACTTCGCGTCGCTCCGCATTTGGGGATGGGACTTCACGTGGCGCGCGTTGTGGCTCGCGAATTTCCGGGCGGGAAGCGGGTTCGCGCGGAGTGATTTCTTCCGACCGGCGCTCCGGCTGAGTCACAGGCGATTGGACGGCGGGTTCCCGGCGTTCCGTTTGTTTTGGCTCGGGCTTGGCAACCGGAGATTGCTGATACATTTGTTGTTGCTCACGGCCGGTGCGTTCACGCGATTGCTCGACCGAGCCAGGCTGGGTCGTTCGTGTCTCGGATTGAACCGCACCAGGCTGAGTTTTTCCCGATTGCGTGGCGCCGGAAGTTGAACCGGACCGAGTGGAGTCCGATTGCCGTTGCCGCAAAGTTTCTGGAACCGGCGTTTGCTGAATCAGATTTTGCACGGGTTGCGGCTTGAAGGTTGTGCCGGTGGCGCTTTGAATTTTTTGCACGCTCGGTCCTTCATTAACGGCGATGCGCTGAGTCCGTCCGCCGAAGTCGCGGTTCTCATGGCGAAAATTATTCACGATTTTTGTTTTCTGAATGATCCGTGTGTCGTTGCGAATGAAAACATTGGGGCGGAAATGATCGTGAAAATGATGCACGTCAATAAACACGAACAACGTCGGCGCAATCACGACGCCCGCCGGAGCATACGGCGCCCAGCCGATATAATCATCGCTCTCACGCCACGTGACCCATGAGGGCGCCCATTCGGTTCCCGGAATCCAGCACCAGCCGTATTGCGAGTCGTTCACCCAATAACCGTAATGATATGTCGCCCAGGCCCATTGTTCGTCGCTCACCCAATACCAACCCACGTCCGTCCATTCCCAATGTCCAACCGTGTAGGGCTGCCAATCGGCTTCGACGCGCGCCGGATGCCAGCACCGGCCATAAGAACCGACTTCGACCCACGACCCGTATGGCGTCAGGGGTTCGTAAAAATCGGCGGCGGCATTGATTTGAAGTCCAACGGAAACATTCACCGCAGCCTGCGTGTTGAAGAATCCGAAGACTCCCGACAAACCGAGCAACAATATTATTAAACGTGTTTTCATAAAATTCCTTCTGTTGAACTGGGCCAGGCAATATCGCCCAGCGAAAGAATTCAAACCACGTAGCAAAAATACCCAGTCCGGAAGCAAGGGCATTTAGCCTGATTGATGGGGAAGATTTCGGCACTGTGCAGTAAATTCCATCACCTGCTTGCTCATCGGATGGACGAAGCTGATTTTCCACGCGTGCAAACAAAGCGGCGCGTCTTCCACTGACAATGTCTGCGTGTCGCCGCGTTTATTGTCTGCGAGATAAACCTGATCGCCACAAATTGGAAAACCGAGATGCCAGAGAT
>JBEEGR010000095.1:0-5394 GCA_041166985.1 Verrucomicrobiota bacterium
CGTCAGCGTTGCGCCCGCGCACGAGATCAAACTGCGCAACAAACTCGTTTTTCTCTCGCTCGACCTGCTTTATTCCAAAGCGCCCGATGCGGATGTCCTGATGTTTCTCCAGGACAATGGAATGACACGCGAGGAATTCATGTGGTTCATGCAAACGCCAGCCGCCGGTTTTCAAATCATGGGCAATGACTACTATGGCCATAACGAAAAGCTCGTCTTGCCCAATGGCAAAGTGACCTTCGGCGAAGATGTGCTGGGCTGGTATCTGATCACGCTCCGTTACTATCAACGCTACTACAAGCCGGTGATGCACACCGAGACGAACACCTTCCTTCCAGACGCCGCGCCTAACTGGCTTTGGAAACAGTGGGTGAATGTTCTGCGCATGAGGCGCGACGGCGTGCCGGTGCTTGGCTTCACGTGGTACAGCCTGGGCGACCAGATGGATTGGGATACACAACTGGCGGAGAAAAACGGTCGCGTCAATGCCTGCGGTTTGTTCGACATGGAACGAAAACCAAGGCCCGTGGCCGCCGCGTATCGGGAATTGATCAGGGAATTCGGCAGCATCACCGCTCTCGCCCATGGTGAAATGTTCGAATTCACGGCACGGAACGCAGTTTCGCGACTGGAGATTTGAGTTATTTTTTTAAAACTGAACTGGAGAAATTAAATTATGCTTAGAATCGCAATCATCCTCGGAAGCACGCGACCCGGTCGCAACGGCGAGGCCGTGGCCAAATGGGTTTACCAAATCGCACAAAAGCGGAGCGACGCCGAGTTCGAACTCGTGGACATTAAAGACTTCAACCTGCCGCTCCTCGACGAGCCAGTGCCGCCCACAATGGGGCAATACAGCAAACCCCACACAAAAACGTGGGCCGCCAAGATTGGCTCTTTCGATGGCTATGTCTTCGTCGCCCCGGAGTACAACCACGGCATCTCCGGCGCGCTCAAGAACGCGATTGATTTTCTCTTCGCCGAGTGGAACAACAAAGCCGCTGGTTTCGTTAGCTACGGAAGTGTCGGCGGAGCTCGCGCGGTCGAGCACCTGCGCTTGGTGATGGCCGAGTTACAAATCGCGACGGTGCGCAATCAGGTCTTACTCTCCCTGTTCACCGACTTCGAGAACTTCAGCGTCTTCAAGCCGGGCCCAACAAAGGAACAGTCGGTCAATGACATGCTGGATCAGCTCATCGCCTGGGGCGGCGCATTGAAGACGCTGCGGAAGAAATGAGCGAGCGCTTTTGCGACCGGGCGTCGTCCAAATCCATTTGCTTCGAAAATTTAGCTGACGCTGTCAGTCACTTTACGCGTGAATAGCTATCTAATCGGCTGAAAAGACCAACTTCCTGTCAGAGAAGGACAACCGTCCTGCGGGTTGTCCGATTGAATAACTATCGCCTATACCAAGTCCATCCTATATGACACGCCAGCAAAACCGGCGTAGTTTAAAAGAGAATTTATGAAAACACCGACTCGTATGAATTGGACTTTGGCATTGGCGCTCATGGCCTCCCCGTTGTCCGGCATTGCTCAGGACGCGGGAATGCCTGACAACGCGCCACCGCCCGAAGTGGCGGAACAAAATCTGGAAAATGCTCCGGGGAAAATCATCTCCACGCCCGCCAGCGCACTGGGCACGGCAACGAATGTGAATGTCTCTCCCGCGGTCGCCGAAATTGTGAAGCTCGTGCAGGCCGGTGTGGATGAGAGCGTCCTCCTTTCTTTCGCGACAAACTCCGGCAGCATTTTTGATTTGAGTTCTGACGACATCGTTTATCTGAATGACATCGGCGTCCCCGGATCTGTCGTTACCGCGATGATTCAACATGACCAGGTTTTGAAAGCGAACCCGGCGTATGTTCAATCGCAGCAGCCACAGTATCCAACTCAGCCGCTCGCTCCCGGGGGAACTGCTCCTTATCAAAACGCCGACGTTGCCCCGGAAGTGACAGCGCCGCTCACGCCGCCGACCGAACTTGTCGAAAATCCCCCGAATCCATCGGCGACATATTTTTATGACTCGCTCTCGCCTTACGGTAACTGGGTGCAGATCGAAGGCGCCGGATTGTGCTGGCAGCCATCAACCGTTGTGATTAACCGCGAATGGCAGCCGTACGGGGACCATGGCCATTGGGTTTATTCGGATTGCGGCTGGTATTGGGTCTCCGATTATTCGTGGGGTTGGGCGCCGTTTCATTATGGACGCTGGTTTCGTAACAGCCACTGGGGCTGGTGCTGGGCGCCCGATACGGTTTGGGGACCTTCGTGGGTGAGCTGGCGTTATGCCGATGATTATTGCGGCTGGGCGCCTTTGCCTCCGACGGCATGTTATCGCCCCGGTGGCGGCTTCACTTACTATGGCGCTTCGGTGGGAATCAGTTTTGGTTTCGGCTTGTCCGTGGGCCATTATACGTTCGTGCCGACCGGTCGTTTTTGTGATCCCCACCCTTACCGCTATCGCGCGGACCATCGCAACGTCACGAAAATTTATAACAAAACCATTGTGGTCAACCAGATCGTGAGCGGGAATAACAACACCGTAATCAACAAGGGCATTCCCGTGGATCGCGTCGCCCGCGCTTCGCACACGAAAATTGAAACGATGCGCGTTCGCAATACCGATGACCCCACGCGGATCGGTCGTGGTGAACGCGTTGATCGCAACAGCCGAACAGTGAGTGTTTATCAGCCGAAGTTGCCCACACCGACGACCGCATCGAAAATCGTCGGCCAGGGAGTGCGCCCCGCCTCGCGCGAAGAACGCACGCGAAACCGGGAGGTCATGCCTGCTTATAATCGGCGAATGGATCAGCAGACGCCCGGCACGGTGGATTCAAACCGCCGTGATCGGCAGAATAACCCTTCTGCCATCACGCGCAACAATCGCGATGAACGACTCGGCAATCAGCGCAACGAAACAGCCGCGCCAAACCGAAATGTGTCTCAATCGGACCGCTCTGTGCCAAATCCCATAAACTCAAACCGCGCGAATGATCGTAACGATAATAAAAATCAGGGACGCAATATCATTATGCGCGGCGATCCTTCGGCCAGCCGGAATCAGGCCGTTCCGCAGGTTCAACCGACACAGCCGATACAAAATCCGAATCTGGACAACCGCAATCGTCGCTCGGAGGAGAATCAGAATCGACGTCAGGACGTAACGCCGCAAACTCCAGCGAACGTTCCGCAATCACGCCCCGCGCCAGTGGTTCAGCCAGATCAAAGTGATCGTGAAAACCGCAAAGTTTTACGCCAGGAACAACGCCAGTCAGAATCACCCGCCCGTATTCAACGGGAAGATCGCGTTGTCACTCCGCCGCTCGCGCCGGTGCAACGACAGCCTGAAACCCGCAGTTACCAACCCTCGCCCGCCGTGGAGCCGCGTTCGCAACCTCGGGAAAATCCGCAGTCACAACGCAACGTCGCGCCGCAGATCGTTTCACCTCGTCAAGCCGACAACGTCCCGGCCAATCGCGGCAATAATGGCAATGGAAATGGCAATCGCGGAGACAATCGGGATTCACGGCAAGATCGCCAGGACAACCGTCGTGACCGTTAAACTATCTCATTCACAGACCTTTTTCCTTTTGTAAATCAATGGCCATTGGCAGAATGAAAGCCAATGGCCATCACGCCGCAGCAGTTCAAACAAATCGAAGCGCGACTCAGTCGTTCCCCGCGCGCGGCAAGTCCCGTTTTTGATCCGGCCCTGCGCGCTAATTCCTCTGCCCACCAGACGATTCTTGGCCTTGATCCCTCATTGCGCGGCACCGGCTTTGGCGTTATTCGCCTGGCGAAACCCAATCCCGAAACCCTCACGCATGGCACCATTTCATGTCCAACGGCGTGGGAACATTCCCGCTGCTTCGTCAAAATTGCGCAAACACTCCGGGACGTCGTGAAGGAATTTCAACCGACCGTGTGCATCGTGGAAGGACTCTTTTTCGCGCAAAATCTCCAGACAGTAATGATCATGGGCGAAGCCCGCGGCGCGGCATTATCAGTCATTGCGGAAGCGGGGCTGGAAATTTTTGAAGTCTCGCCGCGCAAAGTAAAACAGGCCATCGTCGGTTACGGCGCGGCGCAAAAAATCGCCGTCGCCAAAATGGTTCAACGCATGTTGCGCCTCGCCGAACTGCCCGCGCCCGACGCCGCCGACGCGCTCGCGCTCGCGTTGACGCACGCGCAAAGTAGTGGACGTTATGCTTTGAACTCGTCAAAGCGGATTTGAGTTTCAACCCATGAAAATCAAAACAACCAACATTCAACCTCCAACGCCCAACCTCCAATTGACGACCGGATGGCAATTCATAGGTTGTTCCGAGTTGGATGTTCGATGTTCGATGTTCCCCAGTTCCCACACATGATCACCTTTCTCCACGGCAAACTCGTTGAAGCGCTTCCGACTCACATTGTCGTGGACGTGAACGGCGTCGGTTACGAAGCGCTGATTCCGCTTTCCTCCTTCGACAAATTGCCGCAGCCCAATCAGCCCGTGACCCTGCTCACGCAACTCATCATCCGTGAAGACGCCCATTTGCTTTACGGATTCATGACCACGGCGGAACGCGATCTGTTCCGCATGTTGGTCAACACGGTCAGCGGCATCGGCCCGAAAATCGCGTTGAACATTTTGAGCGGCATCAGCGTGACGGCATTTCGTGGCGCGGTGGCCAACGGCGATGTAAAAGCGCTCTCGCAGATTTCCGGCGTCGGCAAAAAAACCGCCGAGCGCATCGTCGTTGAATTGAAAGACAAAATCGGCAAAGCTGGCGCGTGGGAAGCCGCCAGCGCGAAACAAACTCTTTCCACGGATGAACAGCGCATTAACGACGCAGTGCTCGCGCTGGTGGCTTTGGGCTTTAAACAGATTGACGCTCACGAAACGGTCCGTCAGGCGCAGGCGCTTCTCGGCACTCAAGCCACGGTGGAGGAACTCGTCCGCGCTTGTCTGAAAAAGGGAGCATGATGGCTGAGGTAAATTCAAAGTCCGAAGACCAGGGCGAAAACCCCGGCTTGCCGCGCCGCACCGCAACGAAGGCGGGCGTGGTCAGGCCGCACCGGCCAAACTGGTATCAACGCATCGGCGCGCGCATTGTTTGTTGGACGGTTCAGGCCGTGGCCGCGACGCTTCGTTACGAATGGACCGATGAGGCGGGCGTGCTGGTAAAACCGTTGCCGGACCCGGTGATTTTTTGTTTCTGGCATAATCGCCTTGCGCTCTGCACGGAGGCCTATCGTGTTTACAAACACAAAAGCAAACGCTCAGGCATGGCGGGACTGGTGAGCGCGAGCCGCGACGGCGGATTTCTGGCGGGTATTTTGGAATGTTTCAAAGTCCAGCCCGTGCGGGGTTCGTCCAGTCGACGCGGGCCGCAGGCTTTG
>JBEEGR010000096.1:0-7350 GCA_041166985.1 Verrucomicrobiota bacterium
CGCATTTTTTTTGTGATCAGGTCTGCAAGAGAGTCCATCGCGTTTTTCTCAAAGCAGGTGTAATTTAAAATAACCATGAACTGGCCCCAACTCACAAGCGGCGTCAAAGCCATCTGGGAAAATAAACCCGCCATTATCTGGCTGTTGCTCTTGGGATTTGCCGTTTTTGTTTTCCTGGTCGTAGATGCCCGGCGTCACAAAAAACGTCACGCGAAAAAACTGCCACGAAAGCACTGACGGAAAATTGGCGACCCTATCGGGAATCGAACCCGAGCTACCGCCGTGAAAGGGCAGTGTCCTAACCGCTAGACCATAGGGTCACCGAAGGAGCGCAAAATATAATCGCATCTCGCGGCGTGTCACGCAAAATTCTCTTTGCTTGGCCAATTCTTTTCCCTAGCTTGCCTTTATCGAGAAATGAAAGTTTTTATTGATGGAAAATTTTGCGACGAACGCGACGCCAAGGTGTCGGTGTTCGATCATGGGTTGCTCTACGGCGATGGAATTTTCGAGGGTATTCGCGCCTATAATGGCCGCGTATTTCGGCTAAAGGAACACATTGACCGGCTGTTTTATTCCGCCAAAGCGATCTTGCTCACGATTCCAATGACCCACGCGGACATTATGAAGGCAGTCGTGGACAGTTGCCGCGAGAATAATCTTCGCGACGGTTACATCCGGCTCATCGTCACGCGCGGAGTCGGCACGCTCGGATTGAATCCGAACCGTTGCAAAAATCCTTCCGTGATTGTCATCGCGGACAAAATCCAGCTTTACCCGCCGGAACTTTACGAACGCGGCATGGAAATCATCACCGTGCCGACCGTGCGCAATCTCCACAGCGCGTTGAATCCCGCAATCAAGTCGTTGAATTACCTCAATAACATCCTCGCGAAAATCGAGGCGAACAATTCCGGTTGCGAAGAAGCGATTATGCTGAATGCCGAAGGTTTCGTGTCCGAATGCACCGGCGACAATATTTTCATCGTGAAGGAAGGCAAGCTCCTGACGCCGCCGCTGTCGGCGGGCGCGCTCTATGGCATCACGCGCGGCGTGGTAATGGATCTTGCGCAAAAAGCCGGCATGCCTGTCAGCGAACCGAACCTGACGCGCTACGATGTGTTCAACGCGGACGAATGTTTTCTCACTGGAACCGGCGCGGAAATTGTGCCGGTCGTGAAAGTGGATGGCCGTGTGATCGGCACCGGCAAACCTGGCGAATTCACGAAGAAACTGGTTACGGAGTACCACTCCTTGACTAAAGTTTCCGGCGAGCCGATATAACGAGTAAGATTTATCAGCAAAGCACCAACAAAAATATGAGCTACCAAGACATAATTATACCAGTGATTTCTGTGGCTTTGGGGCTTCTACTCAGAAAGTTTTGGATTAATAAACAACCCGAAACTGCACGTCCCCGTCATCATAAAGCAGTTTTATTTATTGGTTTTTGTGCGTGCGTGCTTCTCGTTTGGATCGGAGTTGATCAATTGTCATCTCCCAAATCGTCAGGGCATCCGGTCCATCTGATTTTAATAGCCACGATTTTCGCCCTGATATTTTTATCATCGTGGTTTCGAAGCAAAAAGCCTGAAAAAGCAGGATAAGTTGATTATATGCTCTGCTGCATCTGCAAAGAACGCGAAGCCACCGTGCATTTGACCCAGATTGCTGGCGACAAAATGCAGAAGGTGGACCTTTGCGAGGAGTGCGCGAAGACCAAAGGCGTCAATGACCCGACCGGTTTTTCGCTCGCCGATTTGTTGATGGGTCTCGGCGCTTCGCAGGAGATTGAGCAGGCATCCGGCGGCGCGGAAACCAAATGTGCCCGTTGCGGATTCACCCAAGCAGATTTTAAAAAAGCGGGCCGGCTCGGTTGTCCCGAGTGCTACAAGACTTTTGCCGAAGGTCTTGAGGGATTGCTCAAGTCCATGCATAAAGGCACACGCCACGCGGGCAAAGTTCCCGAAGCCTTGCGCCAAAGCCGCGATTTGTCCGATCGCTTGAAGAATTTGCAAAAGAAACTGACCAAGGCGGTCGAGGATGAAAATTTTGAACAAGCCGCCCAACTCCGCGACGAAATCAAACAGATGAACGTGAAGTTGAGCGACACTGCCGCGACCTGACATGGACATTCATGAATTTCTCACTCCACCCGCCGAGACCGCGCGGCGCAAAGGTCCGCACGATCGCATCGTGATGTCGAGCCGCGTCCGGCTCGCCCGCAACGTCCGCGACGGCGCGTTTCCGGGTTGGGCGAAAAAACCGGAACGGATCAAAGTCCTGGAGATCATTCGTCCCGCCGTGGAAACCCTTCCCGAAATGAAGGCCGCGTTCTCCGAGTCCATGGACAATCTTTCGACGCTCGATAAGCAGATTCTGGTCGAACGCCATCTCATCAGCCGCGAACACGCCGCGAAAAGTTCCGGCAGCGGCATCGTTTTAAACCACGACGAAACACTCTGCGTCATGATCAACGAGGAAGATCACATGCGGATGCAGGCGCTCCGGCCCGGGTTGCAATTGCGTCAGGCCTGGCAGGCTATTGACCGCGTGGATTCTGAGCTGGAGAAAAAACTGGATTACGCTTTCAACTCGGACCTCGGTTATCTGACCGCGTGTCCGACGAATATTGGAACTGGAATTCGCGTCAGCGCCATGTTGCATTTGCCCGGCCTGGTCCTCGCCGAGCAGATCAATCCAATCATCCAGTCGGTAAACAAACTCGGGCTGGCCGTGCGGGGTTTGTACGGCGAAGGCACGGAGGCACTTGGAAATGTCTTCCAGGTTTCCAACCAAATGACCTTGGGTGAGTCAGAAAGTGCCATTGTGGAGCGACTCGAAAAGGTTTTGGCACAGATTATTGAGCACGAAGAAAACGCGCGCGGGACGTTGTTGGAAAAAAAATCCAAGATGGTTTACAACCACATTGGACGCGCCTACGGCATCCTCGCCAATGCCCACAGTATTTCGTCGAAGGAAACGATGAATCTGCTGTCTTTAATGCGTTTAGGTGTGGATGTGACGTTGTTCCCGGGCGTGGACCGCGCGCTCGTGGATGAGTTGTTTATTCTGACGCAGCCGGCGCACCTGCAGAAGCAGCATTCTGAGAAATTGTCAGCCGAGGAACGCGATCTGCTCCGTGCAGATATGGTAAGAGAGCGATTGAAGCAGGTCAGCCGGCCGATTTCAAAACCGCCGCCAACTCCTCCACCCGGTGGAGGATTGGACAAACAATAAAAATAATTGCATTGTGAAATAAGAATATGAGCGATGAAGCCATGAGCAATTTTACGCCGCGCGCCCAACAGGTGCTCGCGCTGGCACGCAAAGAAGCCGACCGTTTCAACCACAACTTTGTCGGCACCGAGCATCTTTTGCTCGGGCTGATCAAACTGGGACAAGGCGTCGCGGTCAACGTTCTTCAGAAAATGGGTCTCGACCTCGAAACCGTCCGCATGGAAGTTGAGAAACAAGTCGGCACTGGCCCGGACCAGAAGATGATCGGCAATATTCCTTACACGCCGCGCGTGAAAAAAGTCCTCGCGCTGGCCGCCAAAGAAGCCAAGGCGCTGAATCACACTTACGTCGGCACGGAACATATTCTGCTCGGCTTGCTCCGCGAAGGTGACGGTGTTGCTGCCCGCGTGTTGAAAAATCTCGACGTGGATATCGAACAGACACGCCAGGAAATTTTAAAGGAACTCGATCCGAACTTTGCCGCTCAGGAAGAATCCGCCAGCGCCGGGGAAGCGCCGGAAAAACCGGCTGCATCCGAGAAAAAAGGCGAGGTCAAAACTCCCGCGCTGAAAGCATTTGGCCGCGACCTCACCGAAATCGCTCGCAAGAACGAGATGGATCCGGTCATTGGTCGCAAAAACGAAATCGAACGAGTCATTCAGATTCTTTGCCGTCGCACCAAGAACAATCCCGTTCTCCTTGGCGAAGCGGGCGTGGGCAAAACCGCCATCGTCGAAGGTCTCGCGCAGGAAATCGCCAGTGGCAACGTCCCCGAACTCCTTCGCGAAAAGCGGGTCATCACCCTGGACCTCGCATTGATGGTCGCCGGAACAAAATATCGCGGACAATTTGAAGAGCGCATCAAAGCGGTCATGGATGAAATCCGCCGCGCGAAGAACATCATTCTCTTCATTGACGAGTTGCACACTATCGTGGGCGCCGGCTCTGCGGAAGGCACGATGGACGCCTCGAACATCATCAAGCCCGCGCTCAGCCGTGGTGAATTGCAATGTATCGGCGCGACGACTCTGAACGAGTATCGCAAATACATTGAGAAAGACGCCGCGCTCGAGCGCCGCTTCCAATCGGTCAAAGTGGAAGCGCCCTCTGTTGAAGAAGCGATTTTGATTTTGAAAGGCTTGCGTCCGAAATACGAAGAGCATCACAAAGCTGAGTTCACAGACAAAGCGATTGAAGTCTCCGTCAAGCTATCAGATCGCTATATCACGGATCGTTTTCTCCCGGACAAAGCCATTGACCTCATGGATGAAGCCGGTTCCCGCGCGCGCATCGGCACGATGACCCGTCCGCCGGAAGTTAAAGAACTCGAGAACGACATCGAAGACATCAAGGGCAAAAAAGAAAAGGCCATCAAGAACCAGGATTTCGAAGGTGCTGCTTCGATGCGCGACAAGGAAAAACACGCGAAAGAAAAACTGGAAACGGTGCTGAAGGAATGGCGCACGTCGCGCGAAGAAAAACGCGTGATTGTGGACGAAGATGATATTTTGCACGTCGTTTCCAAATGGACCGGCGTTCCGTTGCAACGCATGGAACAGGGCGAAATGCAGCGTCTCATGAAGGTCGAAGAAGAGATGACCAAAGTCGTCGTTGGCCAGAAGGAAGGCGTTGCGGCAATCACCAAAGCGTTGCGTCGCTCACGCGCGGATCTGAAAGATCCGAAGCGCCCGATTGGTACCTTCGCGCTGCTCGGACCGACTGGCGTGGGCAAAACGTTGCTCGCCAAAACTCTCGCGGAACAGATGTTCGGCGACTCGAAGGCGCTTATCCAGCTCGACATGAGCGAGTACATGGAAAAATTCAACGTCTCGCGCCTTGTGGGTTCACCGCCGGGATACGTGGGTTATGAAGAAGGCGGCCAGCTTACGGAGCAAGTGCGTCGCAAACCGTATTCCGTGGTGCTCTTCGATGAAATTGAAAAAGCGCATCCAGATGTCTGGAACATGCTTTTGCAGATTCTCGAGGAGGGCAAATTGACCGACAACGTTGGTCGCGTGGTGAATTTTCGCAACACGATCATCCTGATGACTTCCAATGTCGGCTCGGACACGATCAAGCGCCAAAGCTCGATGGGTTTCTCGCCGATCAGCGACGAGAACAGCTACGAAAAGATGCGCGAGAAAATTCTGGAGGAAGCCAAGAAAACGTTCCGTCCGGAATTCCTAAATCGTTTGGACGACATTATCGTCTTCCGCTCGTTGACCAAGCCGGACCTCATCCAGATTCTGGAACTCGAAACCCAGAAAGTTTTGCAACGGTTGAAAAACAGGAACATCAATTTGCAACTCGACGAAAAGGCGAAAGACTTCCTCGTCGAAAAAGGTTACGACCCGCAATACGGCGCGCGGCCGATGCGGCGGTCGGTGGAACGGTTCCTCGAAGACCCGTTGGCGGAAGAAATTCTCAAAGGCACCTTGCACGAAGGCGAACCGATCCAGGTCACGAGTGATAAGGACCATCTGATCTTCAACCAGACCGCCGCCGCGGAAGGCGCGCTTTCCAGCTAACGGCAGGAATCATATTGATTAACGCCAATTCTGAATTTTCAGGATTGGCGTTTTTGTTGAATGGCGGAACCCGTGGAGCTTGGGTCTTTGCCCGGAACGCTAAAAATAATTTGAACAAAGCAAATGCCGGGGTAGACTCTTAAGTGTCCAACAACCCCAATTAAATCTATGAAAAAAATCTATTCGTTACTCGCACTTGCAGGACTGGTTATCGGTTTGGCGACGCCCGCTTTTGCCGCTGACAAGGAAGTCACGGTTACGGGCGAAGGCAAATGTGGCAAATGCTCGCTGAAAGAAACCGACAAATGCCAGAATGTGATCCAGACCGAAGAGAATGGAAAGAAAGTCACGTATTACCTCGAAGGCAAGGAAAGCAAAGCCTTCCATGAAAACCTGTGCAAAGAGTCACACAAAGTCACCGCCACCGGCACGGTGAAAGAAGAAGACGGCAAAAAAGTGATGCACGTCGCCAAGATCGAGCTGGCGAATTAATCCGCTTTTATATTGATTAACCCGCGTTTGGCTCGGCCAGCGCGGGTTTTTCTTTTTCTCATTTTGAATTTTTACGAAGCCGGTTGCGTCCATCCAATAATCATTATGAAAACTCTTCTTGGTCTTGGTTTGCTCGCTCTCGGAGCCTGCGTGGCTCATTCACAGGAATATGGTTACTACACGGAACCCGGTGTGTTTGTGCCGCCTTCGGTCGTGTATCTGGCGCCAGTGGTGTATGAGGCGCCAGTCGTTTACGAAGGGCCGGTTATTTATTATGGACCGGTTTATTATGTCAGCGCACCGCCGGAGCCGGAGTCATTCCAGTCGAATTGTGAGCAAAATTATTCCGCGCCTTCTACCGTCACCGTGATTGGTGGAAACCATCGTCCGTATTCCTATTCAAACTTCGGCAATCGCCCATCGTCGGTCGTTCGCCTGAATGGCGGTCGCTTCGACTTTCAGTGATTCGTTACGAACGAAGTTTCCGATTGAACGCCACGAGATCGTCGTAGCGCACTCCGCTGCCGCCGAAAATATCCAGCGCGGAACCGATCGTGAGGTCAATTTTCCCCTGCCCCAGCCGCGTCACGGTTTCCAGATCGGCCAATGAGCTTGCGCCGCCGGCGTACGTGGTCGGAATGGGTGACCATTGACCGAGCCGGGAAACAAGTTCTTGGTCAATTCCACGACAGAGTCCTTCGACATCCACCGCATGAACCAAAAATTCCGCGCAGGAATCAGACAAGGTCTGGAGCGTTTCCCTGCTGATAACAAGGTCGGTAAATTTTTGCCAGCGATCGGTAACGACAAAATATTCCTCACCGCGACGCCGACAGCTCAAATCAAGCACGAGACGTTCTTTGCCGATGGTTTGAACCAGTTTTGCCAGCCGGGATTCATCCATGCGGCCGTCACGAAAAACCCAGGAAGTAACAATCACGTGCGAAGCTCCGGCATTCAGCCAGTCGCGGGCATTGTCAGCCTGGATGCCGCCGCCAATCTGCAATCCGCCAGGAAATGCGCGGAGAGCTTCGCGCGCCGCGCCGTCATTTCCCGGCCCGAGCATGATGACATGGCCACCGGTGAGACC
>JBEEGR010000097.1:0-5093 GCA_041166985.1 Verrucomicrobiota bacterium
GATGGCGGACAATGGCCGCGCTCGCCAGGATATTTGCGGCCACAAGATGCTTGAGCGCGGTAACGAAGCCGTGTTCGGTTCGAAGGCGTTCGTTCCAGATGCCATCCAATCCGCTGTTCCGGGCCGCGACGTAAATTTCGTTCACCGGCGTGTAAGCGCGCACCCACGGATAACGCTCCGCCACCGCTCCTGCGAAATGTGCAAAGTGGATCGGCATTTCGGGATTCTGAAAATCTCCCATCCAGTCCGGCACGCCGAAAT
This sequence comes from Verrucomicrobiota bacterium, assembly GCA_041166985.1. Taxonomy (GTDB): domain Bacteria; phylum Verrucomicrobiota; class Verrucomicrobiia; order Limisphaerales; family DASXHY01; genus DASXHY01. Next base: position 262 of record JBEEGR010000097.1, read on the forward strand.
GAAGCAGATCGAGAATCGGAGTGATGCCGAGACGTTTGATCTCGGCCAGTGCTTCATCGGCAAACGACCAGTCGTAACGGCCTGGCCCGAGATGAATGCGGTGATTGGGAAGTCCGTAACGCAGAAACGGAATGTTCATGTCCTTCACCAGTTGCAAATCCTCGCGCCAGCGCTGGTAATGTCCGCACTCGTCGAGCAGGTCGCGGCGAATACGTTGGCCGTTCTCGCCGACAATACTTGGGTTGGAGCATTCGATTCCGGTGGCGAATCCAAACTCCATGGCGGGCAGCGAACCGGCCGGCTTCACCGCTTGCGCGGCCGTGCCGGCACAGATTCCTTGCGGCAGCAGCTTTTCAATATCGCTGTGCTTTATCGCGTCGAGAAAGTTCGCTCGTTTTTTCATTGCTGCTCCTTACGGCGCTAAATTTACCCCACATCAGGTATATGCGAAAGCCGCTCAACGAATTTTACCCTGGCCCGCGACTTCCTATTCATGTTCGCGTCAAATTCAATTTACCATGCACCCAAGCTGATGCTGGCGTTTTCTCCTTCGAAAACCTTTCCTGCCGCTTGTCATCCAACGCAGAATCATTATGCTGAAAGGCGTTCGGATTGACCCCATAGCTCAAATGGATAGAGCTCGAGTTTCCTAAACTTGAGATTCAGGTTCAATTCCTGATGGGGTCACCAAATTTGGTTTTTTCCGGGAAATTTTTATCGAGGCAGCACAGCGGTAGTTTACTGTTTCACGATTGATAGCCCGCGATAATCCCATTCGGGAAGTTTTTCCAGTTCCGGCAATTCACCCAGAAACTTCGTCAATCGTTCGCGATACGGCGAGAGCGCGCAGGTTGGATCCGTGACGGCTGCGTCGCCGGTCAACAGCGCCGCCTGGCAGCGGCAGCCGCCAAAATCAATCTCCCGAAATTCACAACTCTGGCACGGCTCCGGCATCCATTCGGTTCCGCGAAAACGATTGAACGCTTCCGACTCGCTCCAAATCCAGCGCAAAGATTTTTGACGCACGTTGTCGAAACGCAAACCGCGAATTTCGCCGGACGTCGGGCACGGCAGCACATCGCCGGTGGGATTGACGGTCAGATGACGGTTGCCCCAGCCGTGCATGCAGGGTTTGGGGCGGTCGCTGTAGTAATCGGGAATGACGAAAAGGATTTCCATTTTTCCAAACAGCCGCTCTTTGGCGGCGCGGGCCAGTTGGGTGGCCGTTTCGATCTGCGCGCGCGTCGGCAGCAGCGCCGCGCGATTTTTGAAGGCCCAGCCGTAGTATTGGCTGTTGGCCAGTTCGAGCCGTTCCGCTGAAAGCTGTTCGGCCAGCGCAATTATTTTTTCGAGCCGGTCAATATTGGCGCGATGCAGGACGACATTGATGGTCAGAGGAAAACCAAGTTCACGAACCATGTGCGCCGCTTCGATTTTTTTTCGATGCGCGGTGGCGCCGGCGATGTTGTCCGCCAGCGTCTCTTCATCCGCCTGAAAACTGATCTGCACACTGTCGAGACCGGCGCGCTTCAATTCCTCCGCGCGTTGGCGGGTCAAACCGAGCGAACTGGTGATGAGATTGGAATAAAGCCCGGCTTCGCGCGCGGTGGCAACCAATTCCGCGAGGTCCCCGCGTTGCAACGGTTCGCCGCCCGAAAAACCCACATGCAATATGCCCAACTCCGCCCCTTCGTTGAGCACGCGTTTCCAATCTTCCGTACCGAGTTCGCCCTCGCGCGCGGCGAGTTCGAGCGGGTTCGAGCAGTAGGGGCAATGCAAGGGGCAGCGATGCGTCACTTCGGCCAGCAAACTGAAAGGGCGGGGAACGACGCGGCTCATGGTTTTAATTTGGCGGCTCTGACAGCAGATCGAGCAGATTGCGGGCGCGGAGTGCGTTTAGATATTGAGCCACGTCAGCGCTGATCTGTTCCGGATTTCCCGCCTTAAAATTCCCGGTAAGTTTTGCGGTCATTTCCTGAAGCGTCAGTTTGCCGTCGCATAACGACACAATCGCGTGTCCCGTCGAGTTAAGCACCAGGACGCCTTCCGGGTAGAGCAGGATTGGTTTGCCGGTGACTTTGTCCGTCTGCAAACGCGCGCGGGCGGAAAGCTTTGGACGCGCATCTGGCAACAACGTTTGCATGAAGTGACAATGACATTAACGCGCCTGTCGCAATGAAGCAATCCTTGATTCGCGCAGCAAATATCAAAACTCCCGAATTATTTTCAGGATGACACGGAAATCGTCGGAGCTGGAATTCAAACCGATCGGCACGCCCGCTCCCAATTCCCAACCCGCAGCGGGCGACCAGGTCCAGCCCGGCGTGAAGTAAAATTCGTTGTTCTTTCCCCCGTGATTCCATTCGTTGTTGCTCCAATTAAATTCAGCGCTCCAGACAAAACCGCCCAGCGGCAGAAACAATCCATTATTCCAGACGAACTCATGTGCTGCCGGTTCAGCATCGTGTCCGGATTCGCGCTGAATGAACGCCAGCCCGATCTGCGTGAAAAGTTGCAGGTTGGCCCAGTGCGGAAAATCCTTCGCGAACATCAATGAAGGTTCGAAAATAAAAAGGCCCTCGCCCAGTTGCCGCCTCGCATCGCCCGTAGGCAAACCCAGGTCGAACTGCACTGCGGCATGAATGTCGCGGTCAGAGAAATCGCCAAAACCATATTTCAGCGAGAGTTCAGTGTCGCCAATGCCGCTGGCTGACCGCGCATGGTCAGGTTTTCGGTAAACCCACGCATCCCATTCCGCGCCGATCTGCCATTGATCACTCAATCCGTATTCAATCGCCGTGGTCAGTGTCAGGGTGCGGGCGTCTGGCTCGCGTTGGAACATGGGTGACAAGCGCAACTGAGTTTCGCCCGCGTTTTGTGAGTAAACCAACTCGGTCTGAAAAACTTCCTGAATCAACTCGTTGCGCTCATCCGCCGCAAAACTGCGTTGGGTTAAAAGACTGAGAGCGCAAATCAGCGGCCAGGCATTGCGATTTTGAAAAGAGAGGCGCAAGGAGAATTGGGTTGATCGCCTCAGCGGGTTGCGTGAGCGGCTTGGATGGCATCAAGCATGGTCCAGAGCACGTCGCACTTGAAAGAGAGGGCCTTGACCGCCTGCTCTTGCAACTCGCGCGTGTTGCAATGCGTCAGCGTCAATTGCAGACCTTCCTGCGAATCCAGGCTGGCCTGTGTGACGCGGCTTTTGAAATAATCAAACCCCCAGGCCGGCACCCACGGATAATAAATCGGAAACGCTTTCAACCGCTCGGCCATGATGTCGGGCGCAAATAATTCCGTGAGCGATGAAGCGATCGCCACCGGCCATGGTTTGGTGCGCGCAAAATGGACGTAAGCATCCACGGCAAAGCGCACACCGGGCAGCACATGGCGTTCGTCGAGAATTTCTTCCCGCACCAGCCCGCACGCTTCGCCGAGGCGCAACCACGATTCGATGCCGCCCTCGCCTTCGCGCGCGCCATCGTGATCGCCAATGCGATGCAGCCACGTGCGCCGCACTTCGCGCAACGGACAGTTCGACAGGATGGCGGCGTCTTTGATCGGAATATTGCGCTGGTAATAAAAGCGATTTGCCACCCAGCCGCGAATGGCTTCGGGCTGAAGCTGGCCCGCGTTCATCGCGAGTTGGAACGGGTGTTTGTTGTGATAGCGGTTGACGCCGACTTCGCGCAGCCGGGCGACGAAGGTTTCATTGTTCCAGAGTTCGTGCATCAGATTAAAAAGCTCATTCCGTCCCGGCCAACCTGGATATTCGCGGCGGCCAGCGCCGACTGTTCGGGCGAATCATCGAGGAGGATGGGGTTGGTGTTGTTGATGTGGACGTAAACTTTATGTTTTGCCGGCAGCGCCGCAAGAATTTTCAGGCTGCCGCGCTCGCCGGAAATCGGGAGATGACCCATTTGCGCGGCGGCGATGTTGCCTGCGCCGCGCTCGCGCATTTCGTGCTCGGACCAGAATGTGCCGTCGAACAAAAGCCCGTCGCAGCGGTTCAGTTGCGGAAGCATCGAATCATCAACGCCCGCCGTGTCCGGGATGAAAACCAGGGTGCCGCCGGTTTTTTCATCCACGATTTTGTAACCGACACTGTCGCCGCGCGACGGCGCGACTTCTTTTTCCATGAAGCGCGGTGGTTTGCCCGGAACTGGAAATGCCTGATACAACAGACCGCTCGGCTGGCCGTCCGCGCAGTTCAGCGGAGTCAGTTTTTCTGAAACCATTTTCCATTCGATGCCGCAGAAAAATTCCATCAGGGGCGCGAGCGCAAATCCCCGGGTCAACGCGTCTCGTGTGTTGGCCGACGCGTATACGGGGAGTTTGTTTCCCTCGCGCAACAGCAGCAGCCCCAGCGTGTGATCGAGATCGGCGTTGGTCAGCAGCACCGCCTGGATGGGAGAGCCGCGCGTTGTGCCGGGGCGAGGCTGGAGCGCGGGAAAATTTTCCATCTGCACGCGGATATCGGGCGAGGCATTGAGCAAAAACCAGTTCCGGTGGTCGGCGCTGATCGCCACACACGATTGAGTCCGGGGAACAAGCCGTGGCGAGCCACTCCGAACTTCCGCGCAAAGAACGCAGTTGCAGTTCCATTGCGGAAAGCCGCCGCCCGCAGCCGTGCCGAGCAGTTGAATGTGCATCGCGGGAACTTAACGAGAGACGCGGCTGGCGGAAATCTTTTTGTGCTTGCAACCGCCGCGTCCCGGTTTTAACCAATCACCGTGAACAAACTCCGTTATTTTCTCACCGTAATTTTTCTGCTCACGGTCTTTTCCAGCCGCGCCCAGACAAAAACAAATTATCTCATTTACGTTTCCAACGAG
>JBEEGR010000098.1:0-8432 GCA_041166985.1 Verrucomicrobiota bacterium
CTCCCCAGATGCGCAAACCGTTCTTCTGAAATAAATCCACGATGCCGAGCGCGAGCGGATTGTCCGGGCCGACAACGGTGAGTTCAATTTTCTTTTCCTGCGCGAAGGCCAGCAGCTTCGGCAAATCATCCGCACTGATATTGACGCATTCCACGGCTGTGTCCGTTTTGGCGGTTCGTTCCCGTGCGATGCCGGCGTTGCCCGGCGCGCACCACATCTGCGTGACATGCGGCGACTGCGCCAGTTTCCAGACCAGCGCGTGCTCGCGTCCACCTGAACCAATGACCAGTATTTTCATGAATGCGCCCGCAGATTACGCGGAATGCGCCGATTAAAAATAAAAAAAGAGCCGCGACTGTGTCGTCACCCACTCCGGCCCGGACAGGGTCGCCTATTATTCTCGCTCGACTTTTTTTAATCCTGCGGTAAACAACAACACGAAATCACAATTCACACGACTATGAAAAACAGATTTGTCCTGACAGCGACCGCGTTGTTCGCAACCCAGTTAATTTTTTCCGCATACGCCGACGAGCAGCCGAGCCGGCCCGCGTTCAAAGATGACAAAGATAAAGCCAGCTATGCCCTGGGCATGAACATCGGCAACAGTTTGAAGCGCGCTCACCTGGATATCAGCCTCGATGTGGTGACGGAAGCGATCAACGACATTCTGAACGGCCGGGAAACCAAATTGACGGAAGCTCAAAGCCGCGAAATCCTCACAGCTTATCAACAGGAGATGCGGCATCGCGTGTTGGAAAATAATTTAAAGCAGGGCGAAGCCTTTCTGGCCGCGAACAAAAAGAAAGACGGAGTAAAGGTTCATGCCGTGATGGGAACGGACGGCACAAATACAGAAATCCAATACAAAATCCTCTCCGAAGGCACAGGCCCGGTGCCGGGAAGCAACGATACCGTCACGGTGAATTATCGCGGCACGTTGATTGATGGAACGGAGTTTGACAGTTCCGCCAAGCGCGGCCAGCCGGCGCAATTTCCGGTGAAGGGCATAATTCGCGGATGGAGCGAAGCGCTGAAGCTGATGAAGATCGGTTCCAAGTGGCAATTATTTATTCCCGCGAGTCTGGCATACGGCGACCGCGGCACCCCGGGAATCGAGCCAGGCTCCACGCTGGTTTTTGAAGTCGAATTATTGAATGCGGAACCGCCGAAAGAAGTAAGCCAGCCCTCGTCCCAACCGACCGCGACCAGCGACATTATTCGCGTGCCCTCGGCGGAGGAATTGAAAAAAGGCGCTCAGCCGGAAGTAATCAAAGCACAGGATGCGCAGAAAATGATGACGAACGGTAACAAGGCCAGCAAGTCACCAAAATAGTTGGGCGCAATCGGCAGGAAAGAAAACGCGCATTAACAAACTCAGGCGGGCACCGGCACCGATTGCGGCGGAATGAAATTCAGCGGCGGATCTTTCACGGCGCGCAAATCCACTTCGCGGCCTTTCCAGTTTCCAATGCCGATGTCGTTCAACATGCCGAGGCGATAACGCCACGAAATTCCGAAGAACGGATTATTCGTCGGCCAGAAAGAAATCGCGTCCACGCCCGCTTCCTTGGCCATTTCAATCGCGCGCTCAATCATCCAACGCTTGTCGTTCCAATTGAAAAGCAGATATTTCCATTCGAGAATCGGGCGCTTCAGTCCGCGCGCGTTGCGGTAGGCGACAATGGCTTTCAAGTTCTCAAAAGCTTTTTCAAAATTGCCGCCGTGCTCATATTTTTTCAGCATCGCCTCGTCAATCCCCGCAATAGAAAAGAAAATCTGGCTCGCATACATCGCCGCGTCGCGCTTCGCATCGGTGTTCAAAATAATCGCGTTCGACGAAATCACGATGCGGGTGTCAGGATTTTTCTCGCGCAACAATTTCAACTCCGCGCCGATGTTCGGCGAAAGAAACGGCTCGCCGAGATTCAAATAAAATACCTGCTGCAAACCGAGGTCATGAACGAGGTCGGCCATCTTCGCGAGTTGCGGCAGTTCCATCTGTTTCGTGCGGCGCAATCCAGCGGCCTGCACACGGTCGCAACCGATGCAATCAATGTTACACCGCACTGTGTTCTCCAAAAGCATTCCGCGATATGGCAGCCGCGGTTTGATTTCAGCAACCTTGGCTTTCGCTGCGCGCTTTAAATCGCCGCAATGCGCGCAGGTCATGATCGGCAATTTGCCTTTGGCCAGCGAATCGCGAAAGCTCTGCGCCTTCGCGCCAAAGAAAACTTCCGAGAAAGTATTTTTCGTGAGGTCGCCCAGATTGCCGGAGCCGTTGTAATCATGGCAATTGCAGGTGAGCGTCGAATCGCAATTGATGGTGATGTTGTATTCCGATTCGCCCGAGAGCGCGCCGCAATAAAAACGCTGGCCACGAAGCTTCGCCGACAATTCGAGCCAGATTTTTCTGGTTCGACGAAGGCCGTCACTAACGATCCAATTGATTCTCCGGCGCTTTGGCATGGGTTCCGATGGTGAAATGATAAGGCCGGAGCGGTTTAGAGGCAAGATGGTTCCAATGTTAAAATCAGTTCCAGCTTAACAGATGACGAGGAATTTCATGACGCAGTCCCAAGACTTTTCAACCATTGCTCCCACTTCTGCCAAAAGTCTTCCTGCTCGCGGACACTCACTGGGACAACATCAGTTCCAGTTTCAAAGATGTGAACCATATCGTTCGCATCCGGCTTTTTGCCTAGCGTGTAGCGGTATGCCTTAATTCCCCCGCCCATGGAACGAGACATCCCGGATGGGCGGACGTTTCTACACGAACCATAACAAAGCAGCTTAATGCCGTCATTCTCCAACTCGCGCCTGATCTCAATCAAAGTCTCAAACCAGTCGGACGATTCCTTCGCGATTGACCTGTCGCTGAAAGAAAGAGACAAGCGCCAACCTTTACTTCCATGATTCTCAGCTAGAAATATTGCAACAAATTTACCCTGAACTGTAGTGCCATCTTTAAGCACGACGGTCACCGGAAAAATTTCTTGGTCTTTGCACATGACAGATTGTGCTACAGCACTCGCGCCTCGCCCTTACCTTTCACCACCTCCCCAATAATCCACGCCTTCTGCTTCCAAGCACGAATAAATTTCAAAATTTTATCCGCCTTTTCCGCCGCGACAATGCTCACCATGCCGATGCCCATGTTGAAAACCTGATAAAGCTCTTCGTCCGGCACGCCGCTTTTGGCTTCGATCATTTTGAAAATCGGCAGCATGTCCCACGAACCTTTGCGGATGACGACATCGCAATTGTCCGGCAACACGCGCGGAATATTGTCCACGAAACCACCGCCGGTAATGTGGGCGAAGGCTTTTACAATATTTTCGGAGGGACGAGTTCCACGAGTCCCTGACTTTTTCCGGCGGGTAGATGGGGACTCGTGTAACTCGTCTCTCCGATTGAACCGTTTCAGCAACGCCTGCACCAACGGGCCATAGCTGACGTGAACTTTCAGCAGTTCCGCGCCAATGGTGTTCTTCAATTCCTTCACGTAACTCTTCGGCTTGAGCTTGAGTTGCTCGAAGAAAATTTTGCGGCCGAGCGAATAACCGTTCGTGTGCAGCCCGCTCGATTCCATGCCGATGACGACGTCCCCACGCTTCACGGTTTTCTGGCCGTTCAGCATTTTGGATTTTTCCACGACGCCAACGATCGTGCCGCTGACATCGTATTCGCCCTTTTGATAAAAGCCGGGCATCTGCGCCGTCTCGCCACCGATGAGCGTGCAATTATTTTCCGCGCACGCTTTGGCAAAGCCTTTGATGATGTCCGTGAACGCGCGCGGCTCGAGTTTGCCGGTGCCAAGATAATCGAGAAAGAACAACGGTTCCGCACCCAGCACGGCGATGTCGTTCACGCAATGATTCACGAGGTCGGCGCCGATGGTGTCGTGCTTGTTCATCGCGAAGGCGATTTTCAATTTCGTGCCGACGCCGTCCACGCTGGAAACGAGCACGGGCTGTTTGTATTTGCGAACGTCGAGCGCGAAGAGTCCGCCAAACCCGCCGACTTTGCCGAGGACTTCGGGGCGTTGCGTGGCCGCGAGCAATTGTGGCAACGTGGCTTTGACCTTGTTGCCTAAATCAATATCCACGCCGGCGCGGGCGTAAGCTTTTTGTTTCATGCGGCGGGGATTAAACCGGGAAGAAGCGGGGCGGGCGAGAAAATTTCTATGAAGTCAATTCCACCATCGCAGAAAATCCTCCCAAAATCTGTCCAGGAAAATTGCCGCGAATACTCCAACCGAGATGGCTGTAATTAAACTCGTAAGCCAACCACTGCCGCTGGCAAAAGCCAATAAACCACCCGAAATTGCGCCACAAAAGAAGTGAATTCGCGGATTTTGCCAATCACGTTTTGGTTTGTCGTTCATTTAAAAACAGGCGACCCCGTAGCTTTTAAACCGCCACAAATAATTTGCAAAGCTCGAATTGTTTCACAAACAGCAGTTCCCTCCGCAACTTTTTGCTCGTTGCTTTTTTCAACTTACTATGGCACCGATGGACGGGAACAAATTATATGCGCTGGCGTGTTCTCTTTTTTGTTTCGCTGGGCGTTAACCTCGCACTGGCGGTGGGCTGGCTTGCCGTTGCACGCCGCGCGGGTTCGTCGAATGCTCCCCCGATTGCTGAACCAGCCATCACGCCGCTCGTCAAAACCAACGTCGTCCTTCGCCGCCAGTTTTTTTCCTGGCAACAACTCGAGTCCGCCGATTACCCGACCTACATCGCGAGCCTCCGCGACATTGGTTGCCCGGAACAAACCATCCGCGACATCATCATCGCCGATGTGAATGCGTTGTATGCCAAGCGTCGCGCCAATGAAATCATCACGCCGCAACAACAATGGTGGCGCAGCGAGCCGGATCCCGTAGTGACCCGCATCGCCAATGAAAAATTCAGGGTGCTCGATAAAGAACGGCGCACCTTGCTGGCGAAATTGTTGGGCACGGATTGGGAAGGCGGCGACCTGGCGACCTTGCCGCGACCTTCGCGCCCGGGCGTTGTTTTGGACGGCCCGGTTCTGGGTGTGTTGCCGGTCGAGACCAAACAAGCCATTGAATCTCTCAGCATTCGCGCCGAAGACCGGATGCAGGCCTATCTGGATTCCGTGCGCGCGGCTGGCAAAAATCCCGACCCGGCGGAACTCGCCCGATTGCGCGAGCAAACGCGCAACGAACTGGCCGGTGTGCTGTCGCCGCAGCAATTGGAGGAATATCTTCTGCGCTATTCGCAGGACGCCAACAATCTCCGCTCGGAACTGGGTCAGTTGAAGTTTTTCAATGCCACCCCGGATGAGTTTCGTTCCATTTTTCGCGCGACCGATTCGATTGATCAACAATTACAGGCACTGGCCGGCAGCATTGATCCCAACAGTATCGCACAGCGCGCCGCGCTGGAGCAGCAGCGGGAGAACTCCCTTAAACTCGCGCTCGGTCCGGAGCGCTATGAACAATACCGCCTGCTCCACGACCCGGCGTATCAACAGGCATTCGTGGATGCGCAGGCAGCGGGAGATCCAACCTCAGCCGCGACGCTTTACCAAATCAATCTGGCGACGCTGGCGGAACAAAACCAGCTTCGCACCAACAGCGCCATGACCGATGAACAAAAGGCGATCGCCCTAAAACAAATCGAACTGGATCACCTGAAAGCGCTGGCCGAAGCGACCGGGCAGGAGTTGCCGCCGGAACCGCCGCCAGTCGTTGTTCCCTCCACACAGCCGACCACCACTCACGTGATTCGTAATGGCGAGTCCGTCGCGACCATTTCCTTCAAATACGGTCTGCCCGTGAGCGTCATTCGCGCCGCCAACCCGAATCTCGATTTCAACCAGTTGAAACCGGGTGATTCCATTCGCATCCCGCAATTCAACCAGCCGCCAATTCCGGTACCGTAAAATCAGGTTCAGCGAGACGACCCGTTGGAGTCCACGCTTTAGCGTGCTGGCGCACGGGGGCAAGCTAAAGCGTGGACTCCAACGAAAAACGGCCCGCCCTTTCCGGCCGCGCTGGTAGGCCAATCCCGCCTTGCTTTCCCGGATTTGAGGACGATATTTTTTCATGAATAAAACAGCCGTTGCCCTTTTCAAATGCCACGCCGATGCGGAGCCTTTGCAGTCGCGGCTCTCGCAAAACGGAATTCCTGCGGAGATCAGACCGTGCGCGCCGCCGGGATGTTTTCGATTGGAAGTGCCCGAAGACCAGTTTGTCCGCACCCACCAGTTACTCGTCGCCTGGGACGCCAGCGACGGGGCGTTGCGGCAGACGATTCGCTGCCCGGAATGCCGGTCGTTGCGGATTGAGTATCCGCAATATTCCCACAAATCCATTCTGCCGAACCTGTTCATCGGTTTTCTCACGAACATTGGCGCGACGGAAAAGGAATATTATTGTCACGACTGCCATTTCACGTGGCCGCGCGAAGGCACAAAGCCCGCGCCCGCGCGACCGCACGGCGCGCCTTATTATTTCATTGATGGCGTTGAGCAGACCACGCTTCCTTCCGGAGCGAGGCATCAACCGGTGTGATTCTGCCGGGTCGTCCCCCGCGCGGAATGGCGATAAATGGATTGCCTCGAATTTTATTTTGTCGCAAGGTTAAGGCAACCCGAAGAAATTGGTTTCACCAATTTTAAGTGTTAACTTTCAAAAAAATATGGCCAGCCAGCTTGACCAACTGAAACAGTTCACCAAAGTCGTCGCCGACACGGGCGATTTTGCGACGCTCAAAGAATACACGCCTCAGGACGCCACGACCAATCCGTCACTGATCTTGAAAGCGGCGCAAATGCCCGCGTACAAGCATCTCGTTGAAAAGGCGGTGGCCGAATCGGGCAAATCCGGCGCGAGTGGCAAAGCGCGGATCAGCCAGATCATGGATTATCTGCTCGTGTTTTTCGGGTTGGAGATTTTGAAAATTGTGCCCGGCCGCGTTTCGACCGAGACCGACGCGAATCTTTCTTTCGATACGCAGGGTTTGCTCAACAAAGCGCACCGGTTTATCGAGCTTTACCAGGAGAACGGCATTCCACGCGAGCGCATCCTCATCAAAATCGCGACGACCTGGGAAGGCATCCGCGCCGCCGAGGTTTTGCAAAAGGAAGGCATCAACTGCAACATGACGCTGCTCTTTTCCCTGCCCCAGGCAGTCGCCTGCGCCGAGGCAAAGGCCAGGCTGATTTCGCCGTTCGTCGGCCGGATTCTCGATTGGCACAAAGCCAAGGAGAAAAAAGATTTCGCCGCCGCTGAAGATCCGGGCGTGGTGTCGGTGAAGGAAATTTACGCGTACTACAAAAAATTTGGCCACGAAACCGAAGTCATGGGCGCGAGTTTCCGCAACAAAGGCGAGATCCTCGAATTGGCCGGCTGCGATCTGCTGACGATCAGCCCGCAACTGCTGGGTGAATTGAAAGCCAGCAATGACCCGGTCGAACGCAAATTGAATCCTGCCACGGCCAAGGAAAATAAAATCGAACGTCTCACGCTCGACGAGAAGAAATTCCGCTGGCTGTTAAATGAAAATGCCATGGCCACCGAAAAAACCGCCGAAGGCATCCGCCAGTTCAATGCCGATGCGGTGAAGCTCGAACAATTTCTCGCCGGCCTGCTTTAGTTTTTACGCCTTTATACCATGGACGCCGATGAAAAGAGCATCTGTACCTATTTGAAATCCTGGAACAGCCAGTTTGTGTCCGGCCGTGAAATCGCCCGGCGTGCCGGAGGCAAAAAACGGTTCCGCGAAGATCCCAACTGGGCCGGCCCCGTTCTTTCCCGGCTGGTTGAGCGAAACGTGATCGAATCCGACTCGACCGGCCATTACCGATTGTTTGCGAAAGAAAAAAGTAACAAACCTAAAAAGTGGGTCTCGCCGAACATTAAAAAAATCCTCGAACAAAGCGGCAAAGATTTCAGTCACGTGATTGAAACCGACGAAGACGAATCGTAAATGGATCAGTGCGCCGTCGCGGGCGCGGAGTGGTTCTCCGGCAGGAAATAAAACAGGATCGCCAGGATCAGATACACCGACAACAACTGCACACCCTCCAGCCAGTTCGTTTCCCCATCCCCGCTGATCTGCGCCACGATATAAACGGCGACAATCACCGCGACGACCTCCGGAATCGTGAATTCCAGATCCATCGGTTTGCCCATCGCAAACGAAACAAACACCAGCAGCGGCGCGACAAACAACGCAATCTGCAGGCTGGAGCCAACCGCGATGCCGAGACTCAAATCCATTTTGTTTTTCATCGCCATCCAAACCGCCGTGGAATGCTCCGCCGCGTTGCCGATGATCGCCACCACGATGATGCCGATGAACATTTCCGTGACGCCCAGCTTCGTCCGCGCTGCTTCCACGGAGCCTACAAGAAATTCCGAAAGCAGCGCCACAAAAGCAGTAGCGACCAGCAACACC